>NZ_JAYSGF010000006.1:0-150992 GCF_041912965.1 Chromobacterium sp.
CAGCGTTTGGGGGTGACCAAGCTGGGGATTGTAGGGTCGGAACAATTCGTGCAATAAGAGCGGCTAACCAAACTCCTGATGCTGCGTTGCGCCGACTTGCCGTACTCAATGTACTGTCTGTGTCGGCGCGCCTTGCCTCAGCCGTAAAACTGAGTTTTGTTAGCCACTCTAAGCCCCTCTAGGTCAGATCCTTTATAAGCTTGCGCATAAAGTTGTCTTTGTCATGAAAAGTGATACTGGACCGCTTTTTTGAAAAGGCAGCCCGCGGGCTGCCTTTGTTTTGCACCTGTGAGCCGGTCCCAACTTTCCGCCGGAACCAAAATAAGGAAAACAGGGCCGCAGAGAAATAGAGAGAAAGGAAACAACATGAAAATGAAGTTAGCCCTGCTTGCCGCCAGCCTGCTGCTGGCCTGGCAGGCGCAGGCCGGCGTTGCCACCGGCATCGACAAGCAGCATTTCGACAGCGCGGTGCGAGCGCAGGACGATATCTATCACGCGGTCAACGGCAACTGGGTCAAGCACGCGGTGTTGCCGGCGTCGGAAGACAACGACGGCGCCTTCAAGCAATTGCGCGACCTGAGCCTGGAGCGCAGCCGCAAGCTGATAGAAAGCGCCGCGGCTCAGCCGGGTGCTTCGCCGGAGGCGCAGAAGATAGGCGATCTGTATCACAGCTTCATGGACGAGGCCGCGCTGAACAAGCTGGGCCTGGTGCCGTTGCGCGGCGAGTTGGCGGAAATCGCCGCCTTGAAGGACAAGCGCGCGCTGGCGGCCTGGATGGGTTCGGCGCAAAGCCTGGGCGTGCAGCAGCCCCTGGCCTTCTATGTGGAAGCGGACGCCAAGGACGCGCGCCAGTACCTGGCCGGGCTGTACCAGAACGGCCTGAGCCTGCCGGACCGCGATTACTACCTGGGCAAGGACGCGCGCTTCGAGAAGGCGCGCCAGGCTTATCGCGGCTATCTGCTGAAGCTGTTCAAGCTGGGCGGCTATAGCGAGCCGGAGCGGCGCGCCCAACGCGTGTTCGCGCTGGAAACCAAGTTGGCGGAAGCGCAATGGAGCAAGGTGCAGAACCGCGATCCGCAGAAGACTTACAACAAGATGAGCGTGGTCGAGCTGAAAAAAC
Organism: Chromobacterium sp.; assembly: GCF_041912965.1. Classification (NCBI taxonomy): domain Bacteria; kingdom Pseudomonadati; phylum Pseudomonadota; class Betaproteobacteria; order Neisseriales; family Chromobacteriaceae; genus Chromobacterium; species Chromobacterium sp. Next base: position 1,121 of record NZ_JAYSGF010000006.1, read on the forward strand.
AGGCGCCGGGCTTCGATTGGCAGGCCTTCCTGGACGCGGCCGAGGCCGGCGGCATCAGCGAGGTCAACGTCAACCAGCCCAGCTATGCGCAGGCCTGGGCCAAGCTGGCGGCGGAGCTGCCGCTGCAAGACTGGCAGGACTATCTGACGGTGCAGACGCTGGACGCTTACGCGCCTTATCTGGACGACACCCTGGCCCAGACCCGCTTCGACTTCCACGGCAAGGCGCTGGCCGGCACCCTGGAACAGCAGCCGCGCTGGAAGCGCGGCGTGAAGGCGGTGGAGGGCAATCTGGGCGAGGCGTTGGGCAAGCTCTATGTGCAAGCCTACTTCCCGCCGGAATCCAAGGCCAAGATGGAAGTGCTGGTGGGCAATCTGATGAAGGCTTACGCCCAGAGCATAGACACGCTCAGCTGGATGAGCCCGGCCACCAAGAAGGCCGCGCAGGACAAGCTGTCCAAATACATGCTGAAGATAGGCTACCCCAATAAGTGGCGCGACTACGGCGGCCTGGAGATCAAGCGCGACGATCTGGCGGGCAATATCAAGCGCGGCTCGATTTTTGAATACCGCCGCATGCTGGCCAGGCTGGGCAAACCGGTGGACCGCGAGGAGTGGGGCATGACGCCGCAGACCGTCAACGCCTACTACAACCCTTCGCTGAACGAAATCGTGTTCCCGGCCGCCATTCTGCAGCCGCCGTTCTTTGACGCCAAGGCCGACGACGCGGTCAACTACGGCGGCATCGGCGCGGTGATCGGCCATGAAATCAGCCACGGTTTCGATGATCAGGGCAGTCAGTTCGACGGCGATGGCAATATGCGCAACTGGTGGACGGCGGAAGACCGCGCTCGCTTCGACCAACTGACTGGCAAGCTGGTGGCGCAGTACAACGCCTACGAGCCGCTGCCGGGCAAGCACATCAACGGCGAGCTGACCTTGGGCGAAAACATTGCCGACAACGCCGGCCTGCAAATCGCCTACAAGGCCTACCAGCTGTCATTGGGCGGCAAGAGCGCGCCGGTGCTGGACGGCATGAACGGCGATCAGCGCTTCTTCTACGGCTTCGCCCAGGTGTGGCGCACCAAGATCCGAGACGAAGCCTTGCTGTCGCGCCTAGTGACCGACCCGCACTCGCCGGGCGAATTCCGCGCCATCGGCGCGGCGAGCAATAGCGATGCCTTCGTCGAAACCTTCGAAGTCAAACCGGGCGACAAGATGTTCAAGCCGCAGGATGAGCGCATCCGTATCTGGTAAGCGCGGAACCCAGGCAAGCCGGGGCATGCCCCGGCTTTTGCGCTGGGTCCTGCGTGTAGCGTGGCTGCAATCTGGCTGGGGCATAGTGCTTTGAGTCCGGCTTGGGTCCTCGGAGCAAAAACTCTAAAAAAATGGATTTTCCAAAGAGGCAGGCGGATAATGCCCGCCAGCATTCAGGAGAGATAGGCTGATTTAATGAAGTGCGTTGACGATTTCAGACTGCGGCTAGGCACGCAGGAACTGGTGCCCATCATGATAGGCGGCATGGGCGTGGACATCTCCACCTCGGCGCTGGCGCTGGAAGCGGCCAGGCTGGGTGGCGTGGGCCATATTTCCGACGCCATGGTGCCCACGGTGACCGACCGCCGCTTCAACACCAAATACGTCAAAGACAAGCTCAAGCAGTACAAATTCAATGTCGAGAACAGCGACAAGTCCGTCGTGCAGTTCGACTTGGGCCTGTTGGCCGAAGCCACCCGCATGCATGTGGGCAAGACCATGGAAGCCAAGCGCGGCGACGGCCTGGTCTTCATCAACTGCATGGAAAAGCTGACCATGAACGCGCCCAAGGACACCTTGCGCACGCGCATGCACGCCGCGCTGGACGCGGGCATCGACGGCATCACCCTGGCCGCCGGCCTGCACCTGGGTTCCTTCGCGCTGATGGAAGACCATCCGCGCTTTCGAGACGCCAAGCTTGGCATCATCGTCTCCTCCTTGCGCGCGCTGCAGCTATTCCTGAAAAAGAGCGCGCGCAGCAATCGCCTGCCGGACTACGTGGTGGTGGAAGGCCCGCTGGCCGGCGGCCACCTCGGCTTCGGCATGGACTGGGCGCAATACGACCTGGCCGCCATCGTCGTGGAAATCCGCGATTGGTTGCGGGCGGAGCAACTGGACATCCCCTTGATTCCGGCTGGTGGCGTGTTCACCGGCAGCGATGCGACCAACTTCCTGGAAATGGGTGCCGGCGCGGTGCAAGTGGCCACCCGCTTCACCGTGGCGCGCGAATGCGGCCTGCCGGAGAAAGTGCAGCAGGAATACTTCAAGGCCAATGAGGACGATATCGAAGTCAACCAGCTGTCTCCCACCGGCTATCCGATGCGGATGATCAAGCACTGCCCGGCCATCGGCGACGGCATCCGTCCCAACTGCGAGGCCTATGGCTATCTGCTGGATGCCAAGGGCGGCTGTTCCTATATCGATGCCTACAACCGCGAAGTGGCCGCCCATCCAGGCGAGCGTCGCATCAAGGTATGGGACAAGACCTGTCTGTGCACGCAGATGCGCAATTTCGATTGCTGGACCTGTGGCCACAATGCCTACCGTCTCAAGGACACCACAGTCCGGCGCGATGACGGCGGCTATCAACTGCTCAGCGCCGAGCACGTGTTCCACGACTACCAATACAGCAAGGATCACAAAATTGCCTTGCCGGAGCTGGAGAGCACAGTAATCGCATAAGTAGAGTAGTTTCAAGCAAAAGACGGGAGCATGTGCTCCCGTCTTTTTTTATTCATTACTAAGTGTTTGTACGTAGCTCATTACCAAGTATTTTTATTTAAAATCCAGATTGAATTGTATGTAAATAATTTAAAATAAACGCTCTAACTTGTCTCTTGATGCAGAAGGACTTGATTGCCGCCGCTACTGGCGGCTTTGTATTGCCTAGCGTTTAGACCCGCTAACAAAATCCCTGATCCTGCGTTGCGCCTCCTTATCGTACTACTGGTACTGCCTGCGTCGGCATGCCTTGTCCCGGGTGCGCTGCGCAGTTTTGTTAGCGGCTCTTAGGATGTCCACCTATCTGATTGTGTTCAAATCAATGGCTTAGAAGGTAATAGTGGCAGTTGAAGCGACAGCGACAAGGGGTGGGCAGCCGAATGCCATTCTCTTCCATTGCCCCTACGGTTAAGCCGAAAATTATCTAACAATTTTGGCAATAGAAGATATTACGTTCCCGTGCGAGGCTGTACGCGGGGTAGTGAACGGCGGATAGGCGTGGTTTGCTTGATATATATAGTATATTTTTCATGAGCGTTAATGCATGCTTGCCCTATTTTATAAATCTTATGGGAGCGTACAGGTGGTGGGGTTTTAGGATGAGTCTTTTGATATTAAGGTTTGCAAAGTCGTTTTTAAATGAAAGGCTGTCAGCGGCTGAGTTTGTTCCAGCCTATATGGAGCTATGGAGATTGGAAAGGGATGGTGGTGAAATCTTACAGGATGAGTTTAAACTTTCAGAGTGTTTGTCTAGCATATTTTGCCTGGCAGATCTCTATAACCCTGAAGCAGAAAAAGAAAACTATGAGTTTGATGAGCTGGAACTGCGCTGTAAAGTAGCTGACTTGGTTGGAAAGTTGGGGTATTGATTGGCGCTGGTTTATTCTGTTTGAAGCTTATTAGGATGGCTTGTGCTGAGATGGTTGGAGATTCGAGAGATAGTTTCGCTTTGCTTGGAGGCATATTTTTGATTAATAGGTAGGGGTGTGAAATTAATTTTAAGGGTCGTGTTGGAGAATTGTGGTGGGTAAGATATGTTGCATAGAAGATAATTTGATTGATGCGTATATTGTAATTTTGGTTTGTATGGTGAGTATTAATATTATGGCCTGCTTTATGCTTTGATTGTTGGGCTCTATGTTTCTATAAGTTCAAAAGAATATGGCGTTCTGGCTAAGTTGGGGCGTGTGGAAATAGTATTGTTTTAAGAGATAAATATTGAGTGGGAGGGGCTGGCTTTACTGTCATATAAGTCGAAAGGTGACTTTGTTGATGCAGTGAAGGGGCGGATGACTAGCTTTTCAAGGAGATAATGTGTTTGCCATGTCGTGTTTGGATGGCTTGTTAGGGGAAGATGTATACCTTTTTTCTGGGAGGCCGGTAGTGTATCTTGCTGCTGTTAAATTTTGTAATGACATTTTTGATTCGGAGTGGAGGTTGGCAGAACGAGACACTTATACGCCAGATCAGGTAAGCCATATATTTTGGTGGGTAATGAATGAGGCTTGGGACGTTTACTGCCAAGTTAACGCGAATCTTCCGGTTGCATGGTTGTCTATCGCCAAAAAAGCCTTGGAGTGGGACCACGTACCAATCAATTTTCACCCGTGGGCCTTGGCGATATTGGAGCACTTTGATCTGGAACGTTACCATGCGGCCTATCATTTGCCACGGGATGAGTACGAGGCGATTACTCGTGATTTGCCGGTTGTGTTGGAAGGTCTGCGCAACTATCCGGTGGAAAAGCTGGCTGCGCCGATAGATGAGGATAACTGGGGCTATATCGATTATTAGAGGCTGAAGTCTCTGGTCGTGAAAGAGGGATGCCAATCCGGTACGCCGCTTTTTTACAGCTTAGCTTTTGATTTGGCTAGCGATATGATGAGAGATGCCTCTGGAGGCTGGTGCCCATGTGTTCCTGCCGGCTACTAGACGGGTCTGGCCGAAAGGGTTAAAAATGGGGGTGTAAAGTGAGTAATAAAATAATTGAAGAATCATTTGGAATGGATTGTGTAACATCCGGAGAGACATCATTGGCAAGTTGGTGGTGCTGCGTACTTTTTGGTGAAGTTGTTGGCGAAGCATGGGAAGGTTTTAGCTGATTTTCTCAATAAATAGCTAGGGTTAGAGGCAAGGTGTTGGCTTGTGAATGGAAACATTTGTTGGCGAGATTGAAAGTAAACTATGCGGCTTTTATTTTGCTTAAAAATAAGAGGTGGAATGATCGCTAGATGAGGTTGTTTTGTGCGAAATCATTTTGGGTTGGATTTAGGTTGACTGTATTATGTTATGTGTGGACCGTTCCAGCTTAGGTTTCAATATGCCGTGCAAATTACAATAAATTAGGTAGAGCTTGCTTAGCTATGAGGGGCGACTGGTTGTAGTCGTCAATGTTTCACAGGGGTAGGCTTGATGGTGGAGAAGGCTTTTGAAACGGTTTACTTGGGATGCGCCAGTTATTCCATTTCAATCTTTGGCTGGAATTAAGTTGAGCACTCCGGTTGATGTTTTTGAGAGGGGTCTTGAACAATGTCGTTTGGGTGGCAGTGATAGGTTTCAGTTTGATCATGGTCCAGTGTTAAGGTTGGAGAAGTCGGGCTCTTATGTTTTTTATGTGGAGGAATCATTTGGTGACTATGAAAGCCTAGATATTCTTTTGTTTGTGGCTGTTGAGCAAGGTGTAATTGGTTGTGTGGAGGCAAGGCTGCCTAGTGTTTGTGGGGAGGAGGGAGTTAATCCTGTCGCTGAAGCGGTTTGCTATAAAGGAAAATGGTTTGACTGTGGATTCGGCGAGGGTGTGCAGAAAATTGTTGATCATTGTGAGTTGTACTACGATTCGGCTGACGAGTCACATGTGCCAGACTCTAGTGTAGGTGGGGTGTCTATTATGACCAATTTTTTAGCTAATGTAGATCTGTATCCTGATCAATATGTGACCAGAATCTCGGTTTTCAAAGAAGCAATCAATGAAGGTTGGCTGGAGGGGGCTAAAGAAGAGAAAAGGAGAATTCGGGAAAGTCAAGAGTGGAAGTGGCCAGGGGAGTGATGGTGTTACATGGTTAATCCTGGTAAGAATAGTTTCATTTGATTTGGTGGAAATAAAGGGTGTGTAATTTAGCTGGGTAGCGTCGGTGTGTGAGGTGTTTGCGGTGATTGCAATGATGGGGTGCTTATGTTTCCAGAGGTAAGGCTTAGTGATGTATTGATTGATCAGGTTTATAATTTTCCTGGTAGGAAATCACTTTATATTGAGTTTTTACAGTATTTTATTGACCTGTATGACTATCCAAGGGCGATAGCAATCTGGAACCAGTCCAGCGCTGAAGAAAGAAGTGGCAGATTGTGGTGGGTTATTAATGAGGCATGGGAGTCATATTGTAAGGTCAATGAAAATCTCCCTGTTATATGGTTGGCTACCGCAAAAAAAGCTTTGGAGTGGGACCACGTGCCGATCAATTTTCACCCGTGGGCCTTGGCGATATTGAAGCGCTTTGATCTGGAACGTTACCATGCGGCCTATCATTTGCCACGGGACGAGTATGAGGCGATTGCTAGCGATTTGCCGGTAGTGTTGGAAGGTCTGCGCAACTATCCGGTGGCAAAGCTGACTGCGCCGATAGATGAAGATAACTGGGGTTATATTGATTATTGATGTGGGGGTGGCGTGAATATTCTGTTGACAGAGTGTATGAATATTCTGGGTGCTGAAAGTGCAGTTGCATCAGAACGGGAGTCTCAGCAAATTTTAGAGGGTGTTCAAAATGGGTTTTTGTTTTCTGCTGCGGGTAGATTGTTGAAGGGGGCCATGGGCGAATGTGAGAAGATTGATGTTGAGATGGCTTTGGGGGCGTTTGATCCGGATGAGAGGGTTGCTCTGTTCTGGGATGATGCAAGAGTGCCAATTGTTTTTACTAGCTTGAGAAGAATCCGTGATGGATTGTTTGATGTTTTGGCTGTGGGTTTTTATGCCTATATATATTCAAAAGAACGCGGCTTTCTAATGGAGCTAACTGGCAGTGGAAGGGCTGTTGTTTGTAAGAATAAGAGTAGTGGTGGGGAGTGAACGTTAAGGGTGCTATTGTTAGTCAGGGGGGGAAGTGAAAGAATATGGTTTTTTAGAGAAAAAGGCTTTGAATTACGGTGTCGTGCTGATCGATGTGGTTGACTCTCCACGGCCTCAAGTCTTGAAAGCTAAGGTTGAGAAGGTTTACTCGGCTAGACACGGCGTTGAGCATGGTTTTTTTAAGTAGAGAAATTGAATTTGTCTGCTCACCTGGAACTTGGGGGAATGTTTCATTAGTTGTGGGGGAGCGTGCGATCTTGTTTATTTAAAAAATCCATAACGTGCTGTATGAGGATTCTTGGCGCGGGCATATGGTAGTGGAGGAGATTGATGCTGTTCAATATGCTATCTTCCCTCATAAAGAATTGTGGTTGAGCGAAGAAGTTCCACTTGAGATTCGAGGTGGTTCACGGCAAGATCCCAGTCGCCCCTATGCGACGGCAATAAGCCTTGATGTTGTTGAGTGTTACCTGCTTAAGCTGATTGAGAGAACTGAGGTCAAGTGATTTATGAATGAAGTGATGGTTTGTGTTTTATTTAGCTGAATTTTTGAAGAGATGATTAGGTGGAGTAAAGTTGGATTTGCCACCTTCTTTAAGTGTATGAGAAGGTTGGTATCTCAGTGGGTATGGGGAATGTGTTTTGAACTTCTTCATAATTTGGGAATAGCGCACTAGTCCGGTGCGCCTTTTTTTTGCTCAAATTATTGAGGTCGAGTGTTTTGTTTTTTTGCTTGGGTTTGATAAATTGCGTATTTTGTAGCGCATGCACGTGCTGGTGCACATGCAGCATCATCCGCTGTTGAAGATATTTGCCAAGCTGCTACTGGAGCATTGGGCGGGTGCCGATACTGAAGGAGTATGAAGCCAGGTCTTGGCTTGATCACAATAAGCGATATCAAAGATGTTGAAGGTGGCCATATCTGCAGCAAATAAGCTTGTTCGTCATGAGGATGGCCAGAAGAGATTAATTTTAGCTTGGTAGCTTACTCGCTGGCAATTTTGAAGGGTTCTGTGAAAGAAAGGCCATTTTTTAATTGTTGTAGTTGGCTAATGGTTTTTCTAAAAGGAGGTGGGCGGAGTGGTGCTGAATATTGATTGGATACCTGGGTTCGGTTCAGTATTTACCTGGTTTTGCATGGATAAGTATGGCCGGATAGCTATGATGGTTAATAATGGGTTTGGAAACTTGCCCAGGAGCTTGCTGCAGCTAGATAATGTAGAAAGTCGCTTGGATGAACTGAATGAGTTGGTTTGGGGGGGGTCGGAGAAATTTCAGCACGGCTTTCATCGTCCTGAAGCAAATTATGAGTTGGTTTTTTATTCTAAGTACAACAATAGAGGATTGGCTGATAGGGCTCAGGTGGAGGCGAGCCTGTTGCAGTCATTTGGCAGGGTTCCGGAAGGCTCGGATTTGAGTGTTCCAATCAAGCATGGGTTTTATCTTTATCATGCGGTTGAGGGTAGTTTTCAGGGGGGGATTTTCCCGTCGGCTACCAAGGTGCAGTTGAGATGGGGGATTGCTTTAAATTTCTGGCGCCGACAGTGAGCTCCTCAATTGAAGATCTACCCTTTGAGTTGAGGAGTGTTGTTTGTGTTTCCGATATGTTGGATTTTGAAGTTGAAAATATGCTGAGCAATGTTGAGATTAATGATTTTTTTGTTCGGCAGTATTGTTAGCGGCTTTTAATTAAAAGGAGCTTGCTCCTGATGTTGAGTTTTTATTGTGTTTGAGTTTGAGAAATGTGGGGGCAATATTAGGTGATGCTGTCAAGGAGTGGGTGAAGGCCTGACCAGAAAGTGGCGCTCTAACTGTTGTAATTGAGTAAGAGGTAGTGGTTTTGTTTGATAGGTCTCTTGGGAGGGAAAGTGAAGACAAAATTGTTATTGCCATCAGCAAGTGAGGACGAAATTTTCTTGTTTGAGCGGATTGTTCTTCAGTTGCAGGAGGACTATGGGTGTTCTGAGGGGTACGCGCTTGATCTGGTAAAGGGGTATTGTAGAAAATTTACTGACCCAGTGTTTTGCGCGAAATATGATTTATCCGTTCAAACAGTTGAATTTTTTTGCAGGGAAGAGTCTTTGTTAATGGCGGATAGGGTTCAATTTTATGAGGCTTTGGGCCATGAGCCTGACGAGAGGGCATTTACTCAATGGCATAGGGTGCAACGTTCTAAATAAAATGGAGTGATTGATGGCAGTATTAATTGAAGGTATATCGGTAGTTATTCGTTGTCGATCGATTGTTGAGAAGGTGCCTGGGGGTATTGCGTATTTTATGCGGATGCTCCCAAATAAAACACTCCGCTCGGATGGTGAACTGGCATGCGTTCACTTTGTGAGTCCTCATGAGACGCGAAGTTATGTAGAAGCTCTAAGCGGAATGGGCTTGAGGTACAAGGGCGATGATGGAGCCGCTGTGGATCTTGTGGTTGTTGATCAAATGCATGGGCCGATGGTTTCTTGTGACTGGTTAGGGTTCGGTTGTGCGGATTGGGATGATGATCCAAGGCAACCCGTTGCAGTTTGCTTTGCGCCTCCGGCTGTTAAAGCAAAAGTCATGGCGCCAGAAGGATGGCGTTATGCTGACTCTTTGAGTGCCAATGGCAAATTTGTGGCTGGTGTTGATGCTTCATCAAATTTGGTGTTTTTGCGACAAGATGATGGTGTGGATGTGTTTGTAGATAGAGAAACAGGAAAGGAGTTTTTTCTTCCAAAACTTAAAAGGTAGCTGTGTGCATGATCTGAATTTTGAGTGGCCGAAGATTGTTTACATAAAAATAGTCCGTGAGGATTTGAATGTGATTCGCTACTTTTTACGCCTTGGCAGAAGAGAGTGAACTGTTGAAAATAATAGGATTGAAACGAGACGAGAAGGTGGTCGCTGAATTTGGAGACTATCTTCCATTTAAATTTGATTTGACTGATGGAGAGAGTTGTAATTGTGTTTATTGGAGGCTGGGTAATTTTAAGAGTTCATTAATTGAAATAGGGGTTGATCGAAAAAGTGGGGTGGTGGCCAGCTTTTCTTTGGTGATTTTTGATTGTTTTGAGCGTGGTGTTCCTGAGCTGAGTACTTCATTGCGAGCAGAGGTTGGAGTGCCATGTTTTTCAGTTGATTGCTGGCATGAAGAGATGCTTTTGGATGAGAGGGCTGAGGTTCGGGTTTTCTATGATTCAAATAAGATAATGATTGCTTGGGCTGATGTTGACACGACGGAGTGGATTGTCGTGTCTGATTGTGTTGAATTTGGAATTGGATTTTCAGGAAGACTTTGCTGGGTTTTTGTAAGAGGGTTGCCCGAGGAAAGTATTAGCGGTTTGTCTTTGCTTCAGAGCACAAAGTAGTTTGTGAATTTATTGTGGGGCCTGGCTGCGGACGTGATAATTTTCATGGCGGCTTTAGGAGGGATCTTGGTGTTTTTGTAAGTGATGAAAGTGATATGTGTTGCCGGTGTGCAACGCTTTTATTTTAACCATTGGATGCTCATTTTTTTGTGGTGCAGTGGGGGTGAATGTTAAGGAGGGCCTTGGTTTGCTCATTATTGAATTTTTGCGGATGGTAAGTGTTTTTTGAGCCGCTTATTTCTAAAGTGCTAGTGGCACAGGTGTCGTTGATGCACGATCCTGGGGCTTGGCGCTTGCATGAGCCGAATGCTCTAAACTTTTATGTCCCACAAATTCAAAAAGGAGGGTTTTAGAGTGGATGGGTTCAGTTATCTGGAAGAGGAAAGAGCGTCGCAGGTTTTTAAGCGTCTGCTTGAGACAATAACCGTGAGGGGGTGGTTTTGCTCTGGGCCGTATGTGAAAGGAATTGATCAAGTATTATTTGTGTCATTTCATGTTCACCCGGATGATGCGACCCATATGTATGATTTGATTTCAGTGGCGGCAAAGGAAGAGTGTGCCGGTGTTTTTTGGAATTTTAAAAGAGTAATGCAGAATAGATTTTTTTGTGCCATGATATATTGAGCCATGCTTATGAAGTAACGGGTGAGTTTGGCTTGCTTGAAGAGGAAGTGTTGAAACAGCACCCGGATCTGGGTGTTCGTGCAGCCCAGAGCCTGAAGTTGCTGAGTAAAAAAATATATTCAGATTTTAAAAAATCAGGTAGGTCGCCTTTTGATTGTGTTGAGCGAGTGTGAATTGTTTCTGCGAGTTGTTCAGGTCTTGTTGTTTTGTAAGCGGATAAGGTTCGGAGAGGTGGGGTAAATGTTGAGGGTTGATGAGGGTGAGTTGGACTATTCGGTTGAGCAAATTTGTATTTATGCCGGCGTGCCTTTTAGTGGTGTGGCATATGAAGAGGTGGCGGGGGGTTTAATCAGCGAGGCTATGTATGTGGATGGTCTGCTAGATGGGACGGTCAAGATCTGGTATTCCTCTGGCAAGCCGTTTAAAGAAGAGTCGTATCGCAGGAATTATTTGCATGGATGCTGCGTTGAGTGGTTTGAGCATGGCGGGGTGAAGATCGCTTGTAGCTATGAGTGTGGAATTTTGATTAAAAGAAAAGAGTGGGATGTGATGGGGGGCTTGATTGGCGAATATGGCTTGACTCCATCTGCGGAAGGTTATGAATTGCTGGAGATTCGTCGGCATATGTGGAGCGAGGGCCGGCGCTAAGTTGGATATGTGGTGTGAGCCAGCATGTTGTAGGTAAGTGGAAGGGTGAGGGAGTGTGTCTTAGGGTGGTGCTACCTATTGAGGTGCCGCAGGAATGATTGATTTTGCAATGGGAAGCCGTGATGCCAGAAAAAAAGGCGGATTTTGAGTGTTATCGTACTTATGCAGCAGTGTTAAAGACAGTTGACTCTGAGTTTTCAAGAGGTGCTAGTTTTGGTTACGATCTTGGGCAGCAGTTTGCGTATGCTTATGATGAACTAGAGAGGCCGTGTAAACTTGGGTCACAATTTAGAAAGGTGGCTATTTATACTGCATTGTTTAAGCAGGTGAGAAGTATAAGTGATGGATTTACAGTGAATGATCCATTTGATCGGGATGTGTTGCATGAACTCAAGGATATTTATATTGGTGTGGGTGAGCAGTTTTTTGAAGCCTACCATGAAGAGGCGGATGGGCTGAGGGAGGATATGGAGTTGATTAGAGAAGTGTTTTTAACAAAGTTGGGCTGATTGAATTGCTGGGATTGAGGTTTTTAAATGGATGGGAATTTGAAAGCGGCGCGCCAATCTGGCGCGCCGCTTTTTTACGCCTTAGCTATTGCGGCCGGGCGTCTTGCCTTCCAGTTCGGTTTTGGCGATTAACGCGCGTTGCAGCGCGTGCACGCTGTCCACGTGCTGGAAGACGTCGCAGCGCAGCGCGCCCAACACCATCAACTGCTCCGCGTAGTTGAAGAAACCCACCCAATAGCCGCGGGCATGGTGAGGGTCACGGAAGTCGATGTCGTAGGCGATCTTGCCGAGCAGGCCCCTGTTGTGGCGTTCCAGATTGTCTTTCAGGTACTGGGCCAGGTGGGCGGCGCATTCACGGCCGTAGGCGCAGGCGTCGACGTAGTCGTCGGCGGGCGGCATCTGCCAATGGTGGGGCTGACCGCGTTGCGGCAGGTAGCGGACGAAGGGCAGTTGCGTGGCCTGGGTTTCGTGAGGCTTAGGCCGGTAATGACGGCGCGGGGGAAGTTCATGAGACATTTGCTATCTCCTTGAAGATACTAAGTTACCCGTTATCCGGTTCCAGTCGGGTGGCGGGAGCGAGATCACAGGCTGGAACTCCGGCTCTTCAAGAAACCGGTACGGCGTTGGCCGCACCTATGATCCGCCCCCGCCGTACAGGCGCGCGCGTCTCATCGGCATTGCCTGTTGCGGGCAATGCCTGTTCTCGAAGATCCATGGGGTTCCAGTCCCAGTGCCGGATGTAGGCCGGCACGCGGATGATTGTGGCGGCGCGGGCCGGTCGGGTCAAGGGCGCGGGGATGCCAAGCGGCGGGCTTGCGCTTATAGTGGCGGCTTTTAGCTGATTGGGAGGGGAGCCATGCGATTGAGAGGCTTGGCCGGCGTGGCGCTGGCCTTGTTCTGCGCGCAGGCGTCGGCGGCGTGCTCGGAGCAGGACTGGAAGACGGTGCTGCGCGGTTCGGAGCAGGCGATTGTCGAATATGCGCGGCAGCATCATTGTGATTTGAACCAGGGCCTGGACAACGGCGCCAGTTCGGCCATGGTGTACGCGATCCAGAGCGGCCGTCCGGCGGCGGTGGCGGCCTTGTTGGCGGCCGGCGCGGATGTGAACGCGGATGTCTACGACGGCAAGACGCCGCTGTTCTACGCGGCGGAGGCGCGCAATGCGCCGGCGGCGAAGCTGCTGCTGGAGCATGGCGCGGATGTGAATGTGTCGACGCGCTTTTCGCAGATGTCGCTGCTGATGGCGGCGGTGTTGAGCGGCGCGCCGCAGCTGGTGGCCGATCTGCTCAAGCACGGCGCCTCGCTGGAGGACAGGGACAAATACGATCAGTCGGCGCGGGACTATGTGGCCAAGCTGCCCAAGGCCCAACGACCGGCGATGTTGCGGGCCTTGGGCGGAGCGTGAACGCGGTTTGGGTCACCTGTTCAAAGCCCGCTGCGCGTCGTGAGAACCTGTCCATAGTCTGCCGCGCTTCGGCGATACGGCGTTGAAAACACCTTCGAAATGCTCATGTACCGTATGTACATTCCGCTTTCTCTGTTGTTTTCGCCTTGTTTCGCTCTTGCTCGCGAGACTTTGAACAGGCTCTGGGCCGCGCTTAAGCCGCGGAGCCGGTCATCCGTCTGAAGTTGATCTGGCGCGAATCGCGGTGAGACTGGAAGCGCTTGCTCTTGCCGCGTCGGAGGATGGCTTCGGCCTGCGGTAGCGGGGCGAGGCGGTCCTGTTCCGGCTTGGGCGCGGCGTGTTCGGACATGGCGTGCTCGGGCGCGTGGCTGCGCAGGTAGTCGCAGCGGGCTTGTTCCAGGGTGTCGCGCAGCGTCAGCGGGCTGAGCTGTTGCAGGCTGTTGGAGAGCTGGACGGCGCAGTGTTCGACCAGTTGTTTCAGCGCCGCCTGGTGTTGCGGGTTTTTGTCGTTCAGCCCGGCCTTGGTGCTGATGGCCCTGAGGTGGTTGTTGAGCAGGCTGGGGCCGGCTTGCTTGCGGAAGTATTCCGCCTGGCTGGGGAAGCGCGCGGCGGCGCTGTCTATGATGAAGGCACGGTAGTGCTTGGCCTGCTCCGCCAAGCGACTGCTGGGCGCCTGGGGCAGGCATTGCTTGACGGTGGCTTCGGCGCTGCTGTCGATATGGTCGTGCACCATGGAGGTGTAGTAGTTGCGCAGCAGGTTGTGGGCGTCTTCCTGCGTCCGGCCGGCCAGCCACAGGCTGAACTGGCGCTGCGATTGAGCCAGAGCGGCTTGCAGGGTGTCCGGGGCCAGGCGGCGCAGCGCTTCGGCCGGCTGCGCGCCGCGCGGGCTGGCGCGGCCGATGCTGGACGGGCGTTCGCTATTATTGACCGCGCTGCGGATGTCCGCGGCCAGCGCGGTTTGCGGCGGGGTGTCCGGATCGGCACAGCCGCGGGGGTGGATGCGGCTGAGCATGTCGTTGCTTATTTTCATTGGGCGTTCCTGAGCAAGGGCGGTGGCGTGCGCCGCCGCCGTGGTTGGGATGCGGCGCAGTGTGCCCAAGCCCGGGAAAGCTCAATATAAAGAATTGGTCATGTCGCCGGCATGGCGTCACAGCAGCATCACCAGTTTGTACTCCGGCGCCTGGGCCAGTTTGAGGGTGATTTGCTGGTGCTCGATGCGGCCGGCGCTGGGGTGGTGGAACACGCGGCTGCCGCCTTCGCGCTCCTGCACGTCTTGTTGCTGCCAGTATTGGCGGAATTCCGGGCTGCGCGTTTCCAAGGCGGCAATCATCGCGGCGACGGCGGGTTGGCCCAGCCGCGGGCTGATGTCGGCGCGCAGTTCAGCGACGATGCGGCTGGCGCGTTGCGGCCATTGGTCGATGAAGTGGCGGGCTTCCGGGGTGAGGAAGATGAAGTCCAGTAGGCTGCGGCTGGCGTCCGGCCGGCCCAGCCAGTCGCGGAACAGGCGTTCGGCCGGCGGGTTCCAGGCCACGGCGCGCCATTCGGCGTCCAGCACGTAGGCGGGGGAGTCGATATGGGCGGTGGCTTGCTTCAACAGGGCCTTGGCCTGTTCGGACGGGCCGCGCCATTCCGGCTCCGGATCTTTGAGGCCGGCCAGGTTAAACAGGTAGTCGCGCTCGGCGGCGGTGAGGCGCAGCGCCTCGGCCAGCCGGGCCAGGGTGGGCGCGGACACGGATTGGGTGCGGCCTTGTTCTATCCAGGTCAGCCAGGTGGTGCTGATATCGCACAAGGCGGCCACTTCTTCGCGGCGCAGGCCTTTGGCGCGGCGGCGCTGGCCGGGCGGCAGGCCGGCTTGTTCCGGGCTCAGCCGTTCGCGGTGGGCGCGGATGAATTGGCCCAGCGGCGCGCTGTCTTTGCTGGCGGTCATGGGCGTAGGGTTCTGGGTATTAGTATCGCTACTAGTATAAGCAACTGTCTTGTTGCCGGGAAAATTTGCTTCCAAGATAGCTTCACGGAACAGAGCCTTGTGGCTGGCGCGCGGAAACCCGCGGCGCCGGTGGCAGTCTGATATTGAGCAACCGGATTCGAGCAAAGACCATGACCGCACAGACCTTGTACGACAAATTATGGAATAGCCACGTGGTGCGCCAGGAGGCGGACGGCACGGCGCTGCTGTATATCGACCGCCACCTGGTGCACGAGGTGACCAGCCCGCAGGCGTTCGAGGGGTTGAAACTGGCGGGCCGCCCGCTGTGGCGGGTGGATTCGGTGGTGTCCACCGCGGACCACAACACGCCCACCGATCATTGGGACGAGGGCATCAAGGACCCGATCTCGCGCCAGCAGGTGGAAACGCTGGACGCCAATATCAAGGCCTTCGGCGCGCTGGCGTATTTCCCGTTCAAGGACAAGGGTCAGGGCATCGTGCATGTGATGGGGCCGGAGCAGGGCGCCACGCTGCCGGGCATGACCGTGGTGTGCGGCGACAGCCACACCTCCACCCACGGCGCTTTCGCCGCGCTGGCGCACGGCATCGGCACCTCCGAGGTGGAGCATGTGATGGCCACCCAGTGTCTGGTGGCCAAGAAATCCAAGAATATGCTGGTGCGGGTGGACGGCCAATTGGGCCGCGGCATCACCGGCAAGGATGTGGCGCTGGCCATCATCGGCAAGATCGGCACCGCCGGCGGCACCGGCTATGCGATCGAGTTCGCCGGCGCGGCGATCGAGAGCCTGTCGATGGAAGGCCGCATGAGCTTGTGCAATATGGCGATCGAGGCCGGCGCGCGCTCGGGCATGGTGGCGGTGGATCAGAAGACCATCGATTATGTAAAAGGCCGGCCGTTCGCGCCCAAGGGCGAGCAGTGGGAGCGGGCGGTGGCGTATTGGCGCACTTTGCGTTCCGATCCGGGCGCCGCGTTCGACGCGGAAGTGGTGCTGCGCGCCGAGGACATCCTGCCGCAGGTGACCTGGGGCACTTCGCCGGAGATGGTGGTGGATATCGACGGCGCGGTGCCGGACCCGGCGCGGGAAAGCGATCCGGTGAAGAAAAGCGGCATCGAGCGCGCGCTCAGCTATATGGGCTTGCAGGCCAATACCCCCATCCACGACATCGCGGTGGACATCGTGTTCATCGGTTCCTGTACCAATAGCCGCATCGAGGATTTGCGCGAGGCCGCCAGCGTGGCCAAGGGCCGCCACAAGGCCGCCAATGTGAAGCAGGTGCTGGTGGTGCCGGGCTCCGGCCTGGTGAAGGCGCAGGCGGAGGCCGAGGGCCTGGATCAAGTGTTCCTGGCCGCCGGCTTCGAGTGGCGCGAGCCGGGCTGCTCGATGTGCCTGGCGATGAACGCGGACCGCCTGCAGCCGGGCGAACGTTGCGCGTCCACTTCCAACCGCAATTTCGAAGGCCGCCAGGGTCAGGGCGGCCGCACCCATCTGGTCAGCCCGGCGATGGCGGCAGCCGCCGCCGTGGCCGGTCATTTCGTCGATGTGCGTTCGTTGTAACCGTTTCAAGGAGAGAAACATGCAAAAACTGTTGTTGCTGGTACTGGCCGCGCTGACCCTGAGCGCTTGCAATACGGTGAAGGGCGTGGGCCAGGATGTGTCCAAGGGCGGGCAGGCGATTGAAAACGCCGCCAAGGACGTGTCCAACAAAATGTGATGCGGCGGCCCGCCCCCGGCGTCCGCCGGGGCGGTTGTCTCCTCGCACTCTCTAATGAAGGCGGGCGCTAGCGCCCGGAAACGGCATTGACGATGAAAGCATTTACCACCCTGACCGGTTTGGCCTGTCCCTTGGACCGCGCCAATGTGGATACCGACGCCATCATTCCCAAGCAGTTCTTGAAATCGATCAAGCGCTCGGGCTTCGGCCCCAATCTGTTCGACGAATGGCGTTACCTGGACCACGGCGAGCCGGGCATGGACAACAGCAAGCGGCCGCTGAATCCGGACTTCGTGCTCAATCTGCCGCGCTATCAGGGCGCGCAGGTATTGCTGGCGCGCGAGAACTTCGGTTGCGGCTCCAGCCGCGAGCACGCGCCGTGGGCGCTGGACGACCAGGGCTTCCGCGTGGTGATCGCGCCCAGTTTCGCCGACATCTTCTTCAATAATTGCTACAAGAACGGCCTGCTGCCCATCGTGCTGGCGGCGGACGCGGTGGATCAGTTGTTCCGCGAATGCGCGGCCGCCGAAGGCTATCAGCTGACCGTGGACCTGGCGGCGCAGACGGTGAGCACGCCGGCCGGGCAGGTGTTCTCCTTCGACATCACCGAGCACCGCAAGCACTGCCTGCTGGGTGGCCTGGACGAGATCGGCCTGACCTTGCAGCACGCGGACGAGATCAAGGCTTTTGAAGCCAAGCGTCGCGGCGAGCAGCCGTGGCTGTTCGCCTGAACGGCGGCCGGCGATGAGCGCGCTACAGCAGGGCGGCCACGCGCATAAGCAGCACGTGGAGCAGCAGTTCGGCGGCCAGGCCGCCGCCTATCTGAGCAGCCAGGTGCATGCGGAGGGCGCGGAGTTCGCCGAGCTGCGCCAGGCCGCGGCGGAGCATGGCGCGGCGCGGGTGCTGGACCTGGGCTGCGGCGCCGGCCATGTCGGCTTTCAGGTGGCGGAGGCGGCAAGGGAGGTGGTGGCTTATGATCTGTCGGCGGCCATGTTGGAAGTGGTGGCGGCGGAAGCGGCCCGGCGCGGCCTGGACAATCTGGGCACGCGCCAGGGCGCGGCGGAGCGGCTGCCTTTCGCCGATGGCGACTTCGATCTGGTGTTCAGCCGCTATTCCGCCCATCACTGGGGTGATGTCGGCCTGGCGCTGCGCGAGGCGCGGCGGGTGTTGAGGCCGGGCGGCCGGCTGGCGCTGATAGATGTGATGTCGCCGGGACAGCCGCTGCTGGACACTTATTTGCAGGCGATGGAAGTGCTGCGCGATTCCAGCCATGTGCGCGATTACAGCGCCGGAGAATGGCTGGCGATGCTGGCCGAGGCTGGCTTCGCGGTGGATAGCCTGCGCCGCCAGCGGCTGCGGCTGGACTTCGACACCTGGATTGCGCGCATGCGCACGCCGCCGGAGATGGCCGCGGCCATCCGCCTGCTGCAACAGCGCATGGGGAAAGAGGTGCGCGATTATTTCGCCATCGAGGCGGACGGCAGTTTCTGCGCCGACGTGATGGTGCTGTGGGCCAGCACATGAACGCCGCTGGCGAGGGCAGGCGCGGCGCGATGGCCTGGCTGCATCGCCACCCCTGCTGGGCCTTCACGCTGCTGGGCTTGAGCTTTCTGGTGTTCGGCGCCGGCACGGTCAATCTGGCTCTGTTATTGCAATTGAATTTCAAGCTGTGGCTGGACGCGGGCTGGCAGGCGGCGATGGACGGCGCGTTGCGCCAGTTGCTGGAACTGCTGGCGTCCGGCTATGCCGCGATGGCGGCTTATATCGTATTCAAATGCTGCGAGCGGGCGCTGGTGGAGCGGCTGACCCGGCGCGGTGATCAAGACTGAAAAGGAAAACAGTATGAAAATCGCCATTCTGCCGGGTGACGGCATCGGTCCGGAAATCGTTGCCCAGGCGCAGCGCGTGCTGGAAGTGCTGCGCAAGGACGGCCTGCCCATCGAAACCGAACAGGCGCCCTTGGGCGGCGCCGGCTACGACGCTTTCGGCCAGCCCTATCCGGAATTCACCCAGAAGCTGTGCCGCGAATCCGACGCGGTGCTGCTGGGCGCGGTAGGCGGCCCGGCCTATGACAAGCTGGAGCGTCCGCTGCGGCCGGAGCGCGGCCTGCTGGCCATTCGCAAGGATTTGAACCTGTTCGCCAATCTGCGGCCGGCCATTCTGTACCCGGAGCTGGCCAATGCCTCCACGCTGAAGCCGGAAGTGGTGTCCGGCCTGGACATCATGATCGTGCGCGAACTGACCGGCGACATTTACTTTGGCCAGCCACGTGGCATCGCCGTCAACGAGCTGGGCGAGCGCGAGGCCTACAACACCATGCGCTATAGCGAAGGCGAGGTGCGCCGCATCGCCCACGTCGCCTTCGGCATCGCGATGAAGCGCAACAAGCGCTTGTGCTCGGTGGACAAGGCCAATGTGCTGGAAACCACCGAGTTCTGGAAAGAGGTGATGATAGACGTGGCCAAGGAGTACCCGCAGGTGGAGTTGTCCCATATGTACGTGGACAACGCGGCGATGCAACTGGTGCGCAATCCCAAGCAGTTCGACGTGATGGTGACCGGCAATATCTTCGGCGACATCCTGTCGGACGAGGCCTCGATGCTGACCGGCTCCATCGGCATGCTGCCGTCGGCCTCGCTGGATGAAAACAACAAGGGTCTGTATGAGCCCTCGCATGGCTCGGCGCCGGACATCGCCGGCCAGAATCTGGCCAATCCGCTGGCCACCATCCTGTCCGCGGCGATGATGCTGCGCTACACCTTTGGCCGGGAAGACGCGGCGCAGCGGGTGGAGGACGCGGTGAAAACCGTGCTGGCGCGCGGCCTGCGCACCGCCGACATTTACGAGGCCGGCTGCGAGAAGGTCAGCTGCTCGGCGATGGGGGATGCGGTGGTATCGGCGCTGTAAATGGCAGTGCTTCGCCCGGCTCGCGCCGGGCGAACCCTCTGTTCTGGTTTGAATACAATAAAAACGAAATACCCCATTGCCTGACGCTTTATCGCGCTGCACAATGGGGTGACAACATTACAGCCGCCCGCCGCCATGGCGGGCGCGACGATTTGACAGACAGATACCAGGAGAAACCCAGTGAGAGTAGGTTTTGTTGGCTGGCGCGGCATGGTGGGTTCCGTGCTGATGCAGCGCATGCGCGAAGAGAACGATTTTGCGGCGATCGCCGAGCCGGTGTTCTTCACCACCTCCAATGTGGGCGGCAAGGCTCCCGACATCGGCCGCGACACCCCCGCCTTGAAGGACGCGAAGGACATCGCCGAACTCAAGACCATGGATGTGATCGTCACCTGCCAGGGCGGCGATTACACCAATGCCGTCTATCCGCAGCTGCGCGCCGCCGGCTGGAGCGGCTACTGGGTGGATGCGGCGTCCGCGCTGCGCATGGAAGACAATGCCATCATTATCCTGGATCCGGTGAATAAGGCGGTGATCGAGCAGGGTCTGGCGCGCGGCGTCAAGGACTACGTCGGCGGCAACTGTACCGTGTCGCTGATGCTGATGGCGCTGGGCGGCTTGTTCCAGAACGATCTGGTGGAGTGGACCACCTCCATGACCTACCAGGCCGCCTCCGGCGCCGGCGCGCAGAATATGCGCGAATTGCTGTCCGGCATGGGCGCGATCAACGCCCAGGTGTCCGGCCTGCTGGCCGATCCGGCCTCCGCCATTCTCGACATCGACCGCCGCGTGTCGGACTTCCTGCGTTCCGACGCCTTCCCCAGCCAGAACTTCGGCGTGCCGCTGGCCGGCAGCCTGATTCCGTGGATAGACAAGGATCTGGGCAACGGCCAGTCCAAGGAAGAATGGAAGGGCGGCGCGGAAACCAACAAGATCCTGGGTCGCTCCGCCAATCCGGTGCCGGTGGACGGCTTGTGCGTGCGCGTGGGCGCGATGCGCTGCCACAGTCAGGCCTTGACCATCAAGCTCAAGCGCGATGTGCCGCTGGACGAGATCGAATCCATGCTGGCTGCCGCCAATCCCTGGGCCAAGGTGGTACCCAATACCCGCGAGGCCTCGATGGCCGAGCTGACCCCGGCGGCGGTGACCGGCACGCTGAGCACCCCGGTGGGACGTCTGCGCAAAATGGCGATGGGCGGCGAATACCTGTCCGCCTTCACCGTGGGCGACCAACTGCTGTGGGGCGCGGCCGAGCCGCTGCGCCGCATGTTGCGTATCCTGATCGAGCGCTGACAGGGTAGAATGGCGGCAGCCTGGGATTCGCGTTGGCGGGTTCCTACTGCCAAAGCCGCGCGCTCGGCGCGCGGCCTAGCAAAAAAGGGCACGATGGTGCCCTTTTTTGCGTGCGGTCTTCTGTTTGCAATGATTGATTGAGAAAGTAAAGCGATGTCGAACTCTATTCAGCTTGCCGTAGTCGGCGCCACCAGCCTGGTGGGCCAGGCGGTACTGGAACTGCTGGCCCAGCGCCAGTTGCCCGTGGGCCGGGTCTTTGCCGTGGACGCGGCGGACAAGGAAGGCGAAACCGCCGCCTATGGCAATCTGGAGCTGGACGTGCATCCCATCGACGGCTTTGCCTTCGAAAACGTGGCCTTGGCCATCTTCGCCGCCGGCAGCGAACTGGCGCGCGAGTACGCGCCGCAGGCGCGCGCGGCCGGCGCGGCGGTGGTGGATTTCAGCTCCGCCTTCCGCAACGACGACAGCGTGCCGCTGGTGATCCCCGCCATCAACGGCGCCTTACTGGCGGATGCCGGCGAAGCCGCGCTGGTCTCGGTGCCCAATTGCACGGTGACGCCGCTGGCGCTGGCGCTGGCCGCCCTGCGCCCGCTGGGCTTGCAACGGGTGTCGGTGGCCACTTATCAATCGGTGTCCGGCAGTGGCCAGGCGGCGATGGAAGAGTTGGCGGACCAGACCACGGCGCTGTTCTCCCAGCGCGAAACCGAGAGCAGGGTCTACGACAAGCGCATCGCCTTCAATGTGCTGCCGCAGATCGGCGCGTTGGACGCGGACGGTGTGTCCGAGGAAGAGCGCTCGGTGGAGAGCGAGCTCACGCGGCTGCTGGATCTGCCGCAGCTGCAAGTGGAGGCCACTTGTGTGCGGGTGCCGGTATTCTTCGGCCATGCCTGGGCGGTGAACGTGGCATTCGAACATGAATTTGACATGGAGCAAGCCCGCAAGCGCCTGCTTGCGGCAGGCTTGCAAGTGGTGGCCGCGGACAAGCTGGGTGGCTATGTGACGCCGATGGAAGCCACCGGCAACGAGGCTGTATGGGTCAGCCGCCTGCGCGGCAAGGGCCGGACGCTGAGTTTCTGGCTGGCGGCCGATAATGTGAAAGCCGGCGCGGCGCTCAATTGCGTGAATATCGCCGAGGCGCTGCTAAAGCAAAATGGCTTGATTTAAACAAAGGGAGTATTCCGGGGAGATTCCCGTGTTCTCCTGCCGGCGCGGCTTAGAACGGCACGCCGGCGCAGGGGGATGGGGCGCGCTTGGCGCGTCGCCATCCCCCTTAATTATTTACCGGCTCGTTTAAACATTGCGGATAGGCTTGTCATTATGAAATCTAGCTAAAAACTGCGACAAGGCCTAAGATTGCAACAGTTACCGACTGAGCTCCCCGCGAGCCAGCGCAAATAAGATCAAGATAAACCGTGCCGGAAGGTTGACAGTGACAAATCAGGCAAAAATCAGAATCGGCGTCCTGGCGGTGGCTTTGGCCTGCTGCGCCAACGCTTGGGCGGGACTGGGGAAAATCAATGTCAGGTCTAATCTGGGCGAACCATTCCGCGCCGATATTGAATTGACCGGAGTGCGGTCGGCGGAGCTGGAAAGCGCCAGAATAGGGCTGGCCGGCGCCGATACCTTCCAGGATTTGAATGTCGATTACGCCACGGTGCTCAGCATGCTGCGCTTCAGCGTGGCGCCAAGCTCGCGCGGCGCGATGATACGCATCAGCTCTTCCGGCCCGATCAACGATCCCTATCTGCGCTTCGTGGTGGAGGCCAAGACCTCCTCTGGCCGCGCGGTGCGCGAATACACGGTGTTGCTGGACCCTAGCAATTATTCGATGGCCTCGCCGTCCGCCAACATCGTGCAGGACGTGCCCAGCTACGCCGACAACAATCTTTCCAGCCGCTACCGCGGCAATGCCGCGCCCATCGCGCGGCCGCAACCCGGCATTCTCAAGGTGAAGTCCGGCTCCACCCTGCGTGGCCTGGCCGGCAAGGTGCGGCCGCGCGGCGCCACGCTGGACCAGACCATGGCGGCGCTGGCCCAGGCCAACCCGGATGCCTTCGTCGATGGCGACGTCAGCCGCCTCAAGCTGGGCGCGGTGCTGAAAGTGCCGACCAGCCGCAAGATCAAATCGCTGAGCGCCTCCCAGGTGGCCAGTATCCTGGGCGGGCAGCCGGCGGCGCCAGCGGCCGAGGCCAAGGCCGGCGCCGATGTGCTCAAGCTGGTGCCCAGTGAGGCTGGCGGCGGCAATGCCAAGCTATCGGATCTGGAACAACAGGTGGCGGCGCGCGAGCAGGCCTTGAAGAGCGCGGAAGCGCGCATCTCCGCCCTGGAAGATCAATTGAAGGCCTTGCAAGCCGGCAAACCGCTGCCGGCCATGACCAGTCCCAGCTCCGCGCCGGCGGCTGTGCCGGCCGCTGCCAGCGCTCCCGTTGCCGCCGCCAGCGCGCCGGCGGCGGAAGCCGCGCCCAAGCCGGCGCCGGCCGAGCACAAGCCCGCGCCTAAACCGGCTGCGCCGCCGCCCCCGCCGGCGCCGTCGCTGCTGGACAAGATCATAGATCACCTGCCGCTGATTGGCGGCGGCGTGGCAGGAGTGGGCTTGCTGGGCGCGCTGGGCCTGCTGCTGGCGCGTCGACGCAAGGGCGGCGCATCGCTGGCCTTGTCCGCCAGCAATACCAGCATGGCGCTGAGCCGCGGCGCTTCGTCGGGCATGGATGCGCCCTCGGTAGGCGCCGGCCATTCCTTCATGAGCAACTTCACCCAGGCGGCCGGCGCCATCGACGCGGCCGAGGTCGACCCGGTGGCGGAGGCCGAGGTGTACATCGCCTATGGCCGCGACGTGCAGGCCGAGGACATCCTCAAGGATGCGCTGGCCAAGGATCCATCGCGTCAGGAAGTGCGCTTGAAGTTGATGGAAATCTACGCCGCCAGGCCTGACGTCGCCAGCTTCGAGAAGCTGGCGCGGGAGATGCACGCGACCTTCGACGGCCATGGTCCGATCTGGGCCAAGGCCGCGGCGATGGGGCGTTCCATCGATCCGACCAACTCTCTGTATCTGTCCGATGGCGAGGGCGAGGAAATCGAGGCCGCCGCGGCGCCGGCTGCAGCCGCGGGCGAGGGCGAGGGCGGCATCGATCTGGATCAAGAGCTGTTCGGCGCGCAAAACGCTGACTTGCCGGCCGCGGCAGAGGCCGCCGCGCCAGCCGTCGAGCCGGCCGCGCCGCCGGAAGCGCCGCAGGACGACCCGTTGGCCGCTCTGTTGGAAGAGCCAAAGCCGGAGCCCGCGGCGGCGGCGGAGAGCAATCTGCTCGATTTCGACCTGGACGCCGAATTGACGCCGGCGGCGGAAGCCAAGCCGGAAGCGGCGGCCGAGCCGGCCGCGGCGCCGGCGGAGAACAATCTGCTGGACTTCGATTTCAATCTGGACAGCCTGGCGGCCGAAGCGCCGGCCGCGGCGGAAACGCAGCCGGCCGCAGCCGCCGAGCTGGCCGGTTTCGAATCGCTGTACGAGGACATGCTGGCCGAAACACCCGCAGCCGCGCCTGCCGCGCCAACAGCGCCGGCGCAAGCCGAAGGGATGTCGGTGCTGGATGATCCGCTGGCCACCAAGCTGGATTTGGCCAAGGTTTATCTGGACATGGGCGACCGCGACGGGGCCAAGGAAGTGCTGCAGGACTTGATCGCCGAGGCGCAGGGGCCGCTCAAGGCGGAGGCGGAGGCCTTGCTGGCAAGCATCAGCGCCTGAGGTGGGCGCGACGGCGCTGCGCGGCGGGACGAGTACTCGTCCCGCCGTTTGAGTGTCTGAGCCGGCATAAATGCCGGGTTCGCGCCGAATGCGCCGCAAACCGCGGCCGAAGTGTGGTTTTTTTGACTATGGCCGCGGTGCAATGGCGCGTAGATGTTTGATTTATCTTCGCTAAGTGGTTGTTGCGCGGTTTCGTTGCAATAATTAAAACGTTGTAAGAGCCTGTTGACGATCTGGCGCCGGCGGCTTCGAAAGAATGAGGATGGGGATAGCCTTCCATGTCTGTTAAGACGCGCATGAGTCATATCGCGGTGCTGCTGGCCGGCCTTGGTCTGGCCGCCGTCGCCTCCGCCGGCCTGGGGCCGATACGGGTGCTGTCCGCCGAAGGCGAACCCTTGCTGGCGGAAATTCCGGTGGTGGACGAAGAGCCATCCGACAATGTGCTGGTGGGGCTGGCGGACCGCAACCGCTATCCCTTGCTGTCCACTTACAGCCCATCCGCCGGCAATCTGCAGTTTTCCATCGTGCGCAAGCCTGACGGCAGCGTTCAGAAAATCCTGGTCAAGGGCGCGGCCGCCTATCCGGAGCCGCTGCTGCGCTTCGCCGTGGACTTGAGCTGGCCGGCCGGCAGGCTGGTGCGCGAGTTCGAAGTGGATTACCGCCGCGACGGCCCGCGCAACAAGCCGGCGCCGACAAGGGAGGATGGCAAGAAGCATGTTGCCAGCGTCGACGCCTCGCCGAGGCTGGATTCACTGGGCTTGAGCGATGTGCGCTTGCGCTCGCGGCTGGGCGAGCCGCTGTTGCTGGAGCTGACCTTGCAGGGCAGCGCGTTGGAACAGGCCGATCCGCCGCGGCTGGCCTTGTTCGCGGTGGCGGCGCAGGGCGAGCCCAGCGAGCAGCAGGCGCGCTTGGTGGCCTCCATTCTTCCCCAGCTCGAAAAAGTGGCCAAGGGCAAGTTCAAGGTGCAATTGCGCACCGAACAGCCGGTGACCGAACCGATGCTGGCATTCCGGCTGGAAGTCAGCGCGGGCAAGCTCAAGGCGCAAAAGAATTATTCGGTGCTGCTGGATCCGCAGGCGGCGGCCAAGCCGGCATCCGCCAAGCGCGCCTTGAAAGTCTATCGCGTGCTCAAGGGCGATACCTTGTCCGGCATCGCCAGCCGCATGCGCGGCGGCGGCGCGGCCGGCGCGGTCAGCCAGCAACTGCTGCACGATAACCCTGAAGCTTTCATCGACGGCAACGCCAATCTGCTGCGCGCAGGCGTGGCGCTGGAATATCCGGCGGAATGGCGTCTGCGCGGCCAGGCCGGCGTGGCGCCGGCCAAAGCGCCCGAGCTCAAGCCTGCCGCGGCCGAACCTAAAGCGTCCAAGTCCGCTGCGGTCGAGGCCAAGGCGCCCTCGGCGGACAAGGCCAAGGAATCTATGCCCAAGCCCGTGATCGGCAAGGGCGAGACCCGCGCCGCGCCAGCGGAGCCGCCGCGAGCGGTTGCGCCGCCCAAGCCGGCAATGGTCAAGGGCGAGACAGCCGCGCCGGCGCCCGCCGAGCGCAAGCCGGGCGCATCGTCGCCGCAGGAGCAGCATTTGCAGCAAATGCTGCAACGGCAGGATCAGGCGCTGAAGCAGGCGGAACAGCGGGCCAAGGCGTTGGAGCAGAAGATACAAGATTACCAGCGCAATCTGGCGGCCAAGTCCGCGGCGCCGGCTTCCGCACCGGCTCCGGCGATGACGGAGAACCGCGTGGCGGCGACCGAGACCGGGCACGAGACCAAGACCGCGCCCAAGGTGGCCGCGGTCAGCTCTATGCCGGTGGCGGCGTCCGCGCCGCAGGCTGCGCTTGAACACGAAGCGCCGCCGCATGCGGCGGAACCCGCTCCGGCGATCAAGCCGGCGTCCGAGCTGAAGACGCCGCCCGCCGAAGCGGCCGCCGGAGGCTGGAGCGATGAATTGGGCGCGATGCTGGCGGATGAATCGCTGCGCTGGAAATTGGGCGGCGCGGCGGCGGCGCTGGGCTTGGTGGCCTTGCTGCTGGCTCGGCGCAAGCGTCAGCAGGGCAAGGCCGATGCGGCCGTCCCGGTGGCGGGCGCGGCCGTGGGTGGCGCGTCCATGCTGGGGCCGCTGACCACCTTGATGAGCTCCTTGAAGAAGGGCGATGGCATCGATTTGTCCTCGGTGGACCGAGTGGCCGAGGCCGATGTCTATCTGGCCTATGGCCGCGACGATCAGGCGCTGGAGATCCTGCGCGAAGGCCTGGCCAACGAGCCGATGCGGCAGGATTTGCGTTATAAGCTGTTGGAAGTGCTGTCCGCCCAGCAGGACAAGCAGCTATTCATCGCAGAGGCCACCACCGCCAAAGGCGTGTTCGGCAAGGACAGCACTTTGTGGATGCGGGTGTGCGAGATCGGTCAGACCGTCGCGCCCGGCCATCCCTTGTTCGCGATGGCCGCGCCCGTGGTCGCGGAAGTGACGCCCGCCGCGCCGGCTGCGCCGATGCCGGCAATGGATGAGCCCGTTGCGGAGCGCGCAAGCGAGCCGGCGGCGCCTCCGCGGCCAAGCGCGCCCCCGCCGCCTGCTCCTCCGTCCACAGCGACCAGCCCGGCCGAGGAAAAAATGGAGCTGGCCAAGCTGTACCTGGAAATGGGCGACAAGGAAACCGCGGATGCGCTGATGAAGGAAGCAAGCGGCGGTTGATAGCCGGGTTTAGGGCCGGATGGAGTCAAGGCGCCGACGCGTTCAAGATGCGTCGGCGCTGTTTTTTTTGCGAAAGTTCGCGAGTTGGGCGCTCATGTTGGCAGGGGTTGGCGGTTTTTCTTGAGAATTCGCAGCAAAAGCCGTGATTGGGGCGTGGCGCAAACCGGGCAGGATAAGGTAGAGTGAGTGCTTTACTGAACTTGGTCGCGTCGACCGGCGCTTGTCGGCGCGGAGCGGCGTGGTGTTTTGATTAAGGTGTGGGCATGAGGATAGCGCTCGGCATCGAGTATGACGGTCGGGCGTTCGCCGGCTGGCAGACTCAGCCGCATGGCAATACGGTGCAGGACAGGTTGAACCAGGCGATCGCGCAGATCGCCGGTGTCGAGGAGGTCGGCACCCTGGCCGCCGGCAGGACAGATGCCGGCGTGCACGCGGCGATGCAGGTGGTGCATTTCGACAGCCCGGCGCAGCGGCCGCTGAACGCCTGGGTGCGTGGCGTCAACGCGGTGCTGCCGGCCGAGGTGGCGGTGGTATGGGCGCGCGAGGTGTCGGACGATTTTCACGCGCGGTTTTCGGCGTTTTCCCGCAGCTACAGCTATTTCCTGCTGACCAGCCCGGTGCGGCCCTGCTTGCTGGCCGGCAAGATGGGCTGGTTCCACCAGCCGCTGGATGTGGCGGCGATGCGGGAGGCGGCGGCTCATCTGTTGGGACGGCATGATTTTTCCAGCTTTCGCGCGTCCGAATGCCAGGCCAAGTCGCCGCTCAAGGATTTGCAGCGCTTGGACATCAGCGAGCAAGACGGCCTGATCCGCTTCGATTTGCTGGCGGACGCCTTCCTGCATCACATGGTGCGCAATATCGTCGGCGCGCTGGTTTATGTCGGCAAGGGCGCTTTGCGCCCCGAGGAGATGGCGGGCTTGCTGGCCGCGCGCGACCGCACCTTCGCGCCGCCCACCTTCATGCCGGATGGTCTGTACCTGACCGGCGTGGGCTATCCGGAAATATACGATTTGCCGTCGCAGGCGGACGCCGCGCGACTGGCCTTGTGGAGATGAGAGTGGGCGGCACGACCCGAATCAAGATTTGCGGCATTACCCGGCCCGAGGATGGCGCCGAGGCGGCGCGGCTGGGCGCCGACGCCATCGGTCTGGTGTTCTACGCCAAGAGCCCGCGCCATGTCGACGTCGAGCAGGCGCGCGCGGTGATCGCGGCGCTGCCGCCCTTCGTCAGCGTGGTGGCCTTGTTCGTCAACCCGGAGCCGGAATACGTGCGCGAAGTGTTGGCCGCCTGCGCGATCGACATCTTGCAGTTCCACGGCGAGGAAGACGCCGCTTTCTGCCGCTCTTTCCAGCGTCCTTATCTGAAGGCGATACGGGTGAAGCCGGGCGTGGATCTGGCCGAGATCGCCGCGGAGTACCCGGACGCGCGCGCGCTATTGAGCGACGCCTTCGTCGAGGGCGCGCATGGCGGCACCGGCGCCACCTTCGACTGGAAGCTGCTGCCGGAGGCCTTGCCTCTGCCGCTGATCCTGTCCGGCGGCCTGGACGAACACAATGTGGCGGCGGCGGTGGCGCAGGTGCGCCCGGCCGCGGTCGACGTCTCCAGTGGAGTGGAGGCGTCCAAGGGAATTAAAGATGCCGCCAGAATGGCGGCGTTCATATCAGGAGTTAGACATGGATCGTTATGACCTGCCGGACGCCCAGGGCCATTTTGGCCCGCATGGCGGCGTCTATGTCGCCGAAACCTTGATGGCGGCGCTGGACGAGCTGAAAAACGAATACGCTCGCGTCAAGGCCGACCCGTCGTTCTGGGAAGAATTCCGTCACGAGCTCAAGCATTATGTCGGTCGGCCCAGCCCGGTCTATCACGCCAAGCGCTGGTCCGAGCAACTGGGCGGCGCGCAGATCTATCTGAAGCGCGAGGACTTGAACCACACCGGCGCGCACAAGATCAACAACGCCATCGGCCAGGCGCTGCTGGCGCGGCGCATGGGCAAGAAGCGGGTGATCGCCGAAACCGGCGCCGGCCAGCACGGCGTGGCTTCCGCCACCGTGGCGGCGCGCTACGGCATGGAGTGCGTGGTGTACATGGGCGCCGAGGACATCAAGCGTCAATCGCCCAATGTGTTCCGCATGAAGCTGCTGGGCGCCACCGTGGTGCCGGTGGAGTCCGGTTCCAAGACGCTGAAGGACGCCTTGAACGAGGCGATGCGAGACTGGGTGACCAATATCGACAGCACCTTCTACATCCTGGGCACCGCGGCCGGCCCGCATCCGTACCCGATGCTGGTGCGCGACTTCGTGTCGGTGATCGGCGAGGAGGCCAAGGTGCAGATGCCGGAAGTGATCGGTCGTCAGCCGGACGTGGTGGTGGCTTGTGTTGGCGGCGGCTCCAACGCCATCGGCATGTTCTATCCCTATATCGGCGTTGACGGCGTGCGCATGGTCGGCGTCGAGGCCGGCGGCCTGGGTCTGGCTTCCGGCAAGCACGCGGCGCCGATTTCCGGTGGCGCGCCCCTGGGCGTGCTGCACGGCGCCAAGAGCTATCTGATGCAGGACGAGAATGGCCAGGTGGTGGAAACCCATTCGGTGTCCGCCGGCCTGGACTATCCGGGCGTGGGGCCGGAGCACAGTCATCTGAAGGACATTGGCCGCGCAGACTACGTGGCGATCAACGACGACGAGGCTTTGCGCGCCTTCCACGACTGCTGTCACTTCGAAGGCATCATCCCGGCGCTGGAATCCAGCCATGCGCTGGCCTGGGCCGCCAAGGAAGCGCCGAAGATGGGCAAGGATCAGGTGATTCTGGTCAATCTGTCAGGCCGCGGCGACAAGGACATCAACACCGTGGCCGGCTTGGCCGGCATCACCTTGTAAGGAGGCGCTATGTCACGCATCGCCAAATGTTTTGAAGCGCTGGCCGGCGGCAAGGCGCTGATTCCCTTCATCACCGCCGGCGACCCGTCGCCGCAGCTGACCGTGTCGCTGATGCACGGCCTGGTGGAGGGCGGCGCCGACATCATCGAGCTGGGGGTGCCGTTTTCCGACCCGATGGCCGACGGTCCGGTGATCCAGCGCGCCTCCGAGCGCGCTCTGGTCCACAAAGTGGGCCTGCGCCAGGTGCTGCAGCTGGTGGCGGAGTTCCGCCGCGACAATGATCACACCCCGGTGGTGCTGATGGGCTATCTGAACCCGGTGTTCGCCATGGGCTACCAGGACTTCGCCGCCGCGGCCAAGGCCGCCGGCGTCGACGGGGTGCTGACCGTGGACAGCCCGCCGGAGGAATCGGCGGATTTGTCCGCCGCCTTGAGCGCCAACGGCCTGGACCCGGTCTTCCTGATCGCGCCGACCACGCCGCCGCAACGTGTGGCGGAAATCGCCAAATTGGCGCGTGGTTACGTCTATTATGTGTCTTTGAAGGGGGTGACTGGCGCCGGGCATCTGGACATTGACGACGTAGCGCGTAAAATTGCTGCCCTTAGAGAATATTTGACCGTGCCGATCGGCGTCGGCTTTGGCATTCGCGACGGCGCGACCGCCAAGGCGATCTCTGCTGCCGCTGACGCGGTGGTGGTAGGCAGCCGCTTGGTGCAGGAAATTGAGGCGGCGACACCCGAAACCGCCAAAGAGCGGTTAACCCGTCTGGTGGCCGAACTGAAGGCCGCCATCCGATAGAACGAAGCGGGGGCTCAGCCCCCGTTTTACTGTGTCCGCCGTTTACGCGGCGGGCCATGAATCAAGGAGTCAGCATGAGCTGGTTGAATAAGCTCCTGCCGCCGAAGATCAAGCGCGACAACCGCGCCGATAAACCTTCCGCGGTACCGGAGGGGCTTTGGAGCAAGTGCCCGGAATGCGAAGCCGTGTTGTATTACACCGACCTGGAGAGCAATCTGCAGGTGTGTCCCAAGTGTAATCACCACCATCCGCTGACCGCGCGCGAACGTCTGAACCTGCTGCTGGATGAAGAAGGCCGCCGCGAGCTGGGCGAAGAGGTCAAGCCGGTGGATATCCTGAAGTTCAAGGATAGCAAGAAGTACCCGGACCGCTTGACCGCCGCCAAGACCGATACCGGCGAGGACGACGCGCTGGTGGTGATGCAGGGCAGCATGGAATCGATGCCGGTGGTGGTGGCCGCGTTTGAATTCAAATTCATCGGCGGCTCCATGGGCTCGGTGGTGGGCGAGCGCTTCGTGCGCGGCGTGCGCGCCGCGGTGGAGGCCAAGGCGCCCTTCGTCTGCGTGGCGGCCTCGGGCGGCGCGCGGATGCAGGAAGGCCTGAACTCGTTGATGCAGATGGCCAAGACCAGCGCCGCGCTGCAGTTGCTGAGCGATGCCAAGCTGCCCTTCATTTCGATCCTGACCGATCCGACCATGGGTGGCGTGTCCGCATCCTTCGCCTTCCTGGGCGATGTGGTGCTGGCCGAGCCGCGCGCGCGCATCGGTTTCGCCGGCGCGCGCGTGATCGAGCAGACCGTGCGTGAAACGCTGCCGGAAGGCTTCCAGCGCGCCGAGTTCTTGCTGAGCAAGGGCGCGGTGGACATGGTGGTGGACCGGCGCGAGCTGAAGCGTAAGCTGGCGGAGTTGAGCGCCTTGCTGATGAAGGAGCCGGCGCCGGTTTGACCCGCCGCAGCCTAGCCGCATCGAAAAGCCGCCAGTGATGGCGGCTTTTTTATTTGGCGCGGCAGGTTTGCACCGCGTGGTTGAACTGTGTCAGGAATTGCGGCGATTCGCGCGCGAGGAAGGCCTTGCCGAAGTAGACGCCGAAGGGCAGGCTTTGCGCCAGTTCGCTGCGCAGTTGCTCCTGCACGCCCATCTTGGCGATCAGCGCGTCAACCACGTAGGCGTTGCCCAGAATGGCGTCGACGCGGTGGTTCAGCAGCATCCTGACCAACTGTTCGCTATTGGGCGGGGTGGAGGTGAGCTGGTAGCCATGTTCGCGCAGCCAGTCGTCCATATTGGAGCCATTGAAGGCGGCGGTGCGCGCCTGCAGCTTGAAATCGCCGCTGCTGGGCGACAACGGGTAGTCCTTCAGCAGATACCAGCGCCGCTCATAGGGCAGGATGGAGGCGGACAAGACCGCGTAGCCGTCGCGCTCCGCCGACGGGGTGGCGGTGAAGAAGGCGTCGGCCTGTTGGTGTTGCACCTGCC
Organism: Chromobacterium sp.; assembly: GCF_041912965.1. NCBI lineage: Bacteria > Pseudomonadati > Pseudomonadota > Betaproteobacteria > Neisseriales > Chromobacteriaceae > Chromobacterium > Chromobacterium sp. The sequence goes on from NZ_JAYSGF010000006.1 coordinate 33,906, forward strand.
ATTGCGCGCGCGGCCAGGGCAGGAAGGCGATGGTGTAGGAGCGTTGCAGTTGTTTGAGCGCGCATTGCACCACTTGCACCGCCAGGCCGTCGGCGGCGCCGTTGTCCTTGCGGAAGGACAGCGGCGCTTGCTGATGGGTGTTCAGCCGTATCGGCGCGTCGGCGAAGACGGCGCCGGCCAATAGCAGGCCGGCCAAGGCCAGGCGCGGCGTCGGCAGGAGGCGCCTGGTCCTGCGTCGGCTCGAAGGCCGCTGGGTGGCGCTTAAAAAATAGGCGGAGATCATTTATGTTTTGCAATCAGCGGTTTGAAGGCTTTATCCACACTCTGTCACCAGATTTGCTCATCGGCGGAGTGGGAAAGTTCCCTGAATTTGCCTTTTTTATAAGCGTAAGAGGCAAGTGGCTAATTGCAAAAGTTTTTTTGCCTTACGGGCGGGGTTATCCACATAGTTATCCGGTGATTGCTGTGGACAAGCCCGTGCCGCGGCCTTACTCCTCCTGTTCCAGCGCCTCCATCTCGGCCTGGGCTTCCAGCCAGGCTTCCTCTACTTCGGCCAGGCGCGAGCTCACCTCGCCCTGACGGCGCACCGCGTCGGTCAGCCGTTGCCGGTTGGCGTCCTCGTAGGCGTCGGCGGAGGCCATGAAGCCGTCCAGCTCGGCCTTCTCCGCGCTGAGCTGGTCCAGCTCCTTCTCCAGCTTGTTCAGGCGCGTCTGCAACGGTTTGCGCAGCTGGGACAGCCGCTGCCGCGCTTCCGCCTCCTGGCGTTTCTGCTCCTTGCGATTCAGGCCCTGGGCGTCGCCGGCGGAGGGCTTGCCGGCGTCGGCCAGCTGCGCCAGCCGCCACTGGCGGTAGTCTTCCAGGTCGCCGTCGAAGGGCTGCACCTTGCCGTGGCTGATCAGCCAGAAGGTGTCGGTGGTGGCTTCCAGCAGGCTGCGGTCATGGGACACCACGATCAGCGCGCCGCTGAAGTCCTGCAAGGCCATGGTCAGCGCGTGGCGCATTTCCAGGTCCAGGTGGTTGGTGGGTTCGTCCAGCAGCAGCAGATTGGGCTTTTGCCAGACTATCATCGCCAGCGCCAACCGCGCCTTTTCGCCGCCGGACATCGGGCCCACCGGGTCGGAGGCGGCGTCGCCGCGGAAATTGAAGCCACCGAGGAAGCTGCGCAGTTCCAGTTCGCGCGCATTGGGCGCCAGCCGCTGCATGTGCTGCAGCGGGCTGTCGTCCTCGCGCAGGGTTTCCAGCGTGTGCTGGGCGAAATAGCCTATCTTCAGCGTCTGCGCGGCGATGACCTCGCCGCGCAAGGGCGCGAGATCGCCGGACAGCAGCTTGACCAAGGTGGATTTGCCGGCGCCGTTGACGCCGAGCAGGCCGATGCGGGCGCCGGATTCCACCGATAGATTGAGGCCGCCGAGTATGGTGGCGGCGCCATAGCCGGCATCGGCCTGTTCCAGTTTCAGCAGCGGATTGGGCAGATTGTCCGGGCTGTCGAAATGGAAGTCGAACGGCGAGGCCACATGGGCCGGCGCGATGCGCTCCAGCTTTTCCAGCGCCTTGACCCGGCTCTGCGCCTGGCGCGCCTTGGACGCCTTGGCCTTGAAGCGGTTGACGAAGGATTCCAGGTGGGCGATCTGGCGTTGCTGCTTCTCGTACTCGCCTTGCTGGCGCGCCAGTTTCTCCGCGCGCATCACTTCGTACTGGCTGTAATTGCCGGTGTACAGCGTCAGCTCCTGGTTGGCGACTTCGATGATGTGGTCGCAGACGCTGTCCAGGAAGTCGCGGTCGTGGGAAATCATCAGCAGGGTGCCGGGATAGCCTTGCAGCCAGTCTTCCAGCCACAGCACGGTTTCCAGGTCCAGGTGGTTGGTGGGCTCGTCCAGCAGCAGCAGGTCGGAGCGGCACATCAGCGCCTGCGCCAGATTCAGACGCATGCGCCAGCCGCCGGAGAAGCTGGCCACCGGCCGCAGTTGGGCGTCCACGTCGAAGCCGAGGCCGGTCAGCAATTTGCCGGCGCGCGCCGGCGCGGCGTAGGCGTCGATGCGCGCCAGTTCGCCGTGCAGATGGCCGATGGCGTTGCCGTCGTGGCGGTCTTCGGCCTGTTGCAGCGCCTGTTCCAGCTGGCGCAGCTCATGGTCGCCGTCCAGCACGTAGTCCAGCGCCGAGCGCTGCAGCGCCGGGGTTTCCTGCGCCACGTGGGCGATGGTCCAGTGCGGCGGCAGCAGCACATCGCCGCCGTCGGCGTGCAGTTCGCCCATCAATAGCGCGAACAGGCTGGACTTGCCGGCACCGTTGGCGCCGGTGAGGCCGGTCTTGTAGCCGGGGTTGAGGGTGAGGTTGGCGCTGAGCAGCAATTCTTTCAGGCCGCGGCGCAGATTGAGGTTCTTGAGTTGAATCATAGGAGTCCGAACGGCCGCGCCGGCGCGTGTGGCCGGCGCGGCGCATGGGTGTGGGTCAGGCCGGCGGCAGCGAGCCGAGGTCCCAGCGCGGCTTGATCGAGTAGCTGCCGGGGGCTTGAGCGTGTTGCAGCCGCATCGCGCCGGCGAAGGCGATCATCGCGCCGTTGTCGGTGCACAGCGCCAGCGGCGGATAGAAGACTTCGAAGCGGCGGCGGCGCGCGGCCTCGTCCAGCGCGGCGCGCAGCTGCTTGTTGGCGCCGACGCCGCCGGCCACCACCAGCCGCTTCATGCCGCACTGCTTGAGCGCGGCCAGCGATTTCTTGGTCAGCACTTCGACGATGGCTTCCTGGAAGGCGCGGCAGATGTCCTTGCGCGTTTGCTCGTCGATATGGCCGTCGGCGTCCGCCACTTGCTTGCTCAGCGTCAGCACCGCGGTTTTCAGGCCGGAGAAGCTCATGTCCAGATCGCCGGAATTCAGCATCGGCCGCGGCAGGGTGAAGCGGGTCGGATCGCCTTCCTCGGCCTGTCGCGACAGCAGCGGGCCGCCGGGATAGGGCAGGCCCAGCAGCTTGGCGGTCTTGTCGAAGGCTTCGCCGGCGGCGTCGTCCAGGGTTTCGCCCAGGATCTGGTAGTCGCCGACGCCGCGCACCGCCATCAACTGCGTGTGGCCGCCGGAAACCAGCAGGGCCAGGAAGGGGAATTCGGGCTTGGGCTCGGCCAGCAGCGGCGACAGCAGATGGCCTTCCAGGTGGTGGACGCCCAGCACCGGGATGTTCAGGCCGAAGGCCAGCGCATTGGCGACGCTGGCGCCCACCAGCAGGGCGCCGCCCAGGCCGGGGCCCTGGGTGTAGGCGATGGCGTCGAGGTCGGCCAGGGTCTTGCCGGCCTCGGCCAGGCAGGCCTCGGTCAGCGGGATGGCGCGGCGGATGTGGTCGCGGCTGGCCAACTCCGGCACCACGCCGCCGTATTCGGCGTGCATGGCCATTTGAGTGTGCAATTGGTGGGCCAGCAGGCCGCCGTCGGTGTCATACAGCGCGACTCCGGTTTCGTCGCAGGAAGATTCAATACCTAGTACCAGCATGTTTGGGCGCAGCTCGGATATAGCGGGACAATCTTTCTATTTTACCGGTGAATCTTTGTTCGCCCAAATCCGGATGTTAGGCTAGCCGTTTTCGATAGCGTGACGGTGAAAGGTGGGGGCGATGAAAGCCAGGCTGAAATGGGTGGACGGCGTGTGTTTCCTGGGCGAGAGCGGCAGCGGCCACGCGGTGGTGATGGACGGCGCTCCAGAGGGCGGCGGCCGCAATCTGGGGCCGCGGCCGATGGAATTGCTATTGCTGGGCACCGCCGGCTGCACCAGTTACGACGTGATCACCATTCTGAAGAAGTCTCGGCAGCAGGTCAGCGATTGCTGGGTGGAGATCGAGGCCGAGCGCGCCGAGGAAGAGCCCAAGGTATTCACCCGCATCCATTTCCACTTTGTGGTGAGCGGGCGCGAACTGAAGGCCGACGCGGTGGAGCGGGCGATCAAGCTGTCGGCGGAGAAATACTGCTCAGCGTCCATCATGCTGGGCAAGACCGCCGACATCAGCCACGATTTCGAACTGCGCGACGCCTGAGGGCGGCGGGCGGCCCGGCCAGCAATTCCGCCGCCAGGCACAGCGCGGCATCGTGGTCCGGCTGGTGGCGCAGCGGATAGCCCCAAAACTTTTCGAAGCGCGGCGCGAACTCGTCCAGGTCGCGCTGTTGCTCCGGTCGCGGCGCGATCACGATGGTGGCGCGAATCAGCTGGCGGATCTGCAGGCGGTTGTCCTTGACCCATAGCGCCGCCATCTTGCGGACGATGCGCGCGTGCAGGTCGAGCTCGGTCGGCGCCGGCTCGCGGGCGATGAACACGAAGGGCCGTTGCTGGCTCAGCAACTGGTCCAGGGTGGCGAAGATATCGGTGGGCTGCTGTCCATCCGGGCGGTGGCGATCCAGCCAGACGATGGGAAAGTCCTGAGCGTGGAATTGCATGGTTTCTTTGTAAATGAGAATCAATATCATTATATCGTCATGTGTTCACCTTGTCATCCGTCCCGGCTTGCATGGCCATCATTGAAAACCGTCCGCCGGCCCCCATCTAGCCGACTGGCCCAGCTTGCGGCGCTGGGCTTGGGTTGCCCGGCGTAAGCCGATACAATAGACGGTTTTGCGCGGCCTCACGCGGGCGCCGCGATACGACGAAAAGGCGCGGGGATGACTACCATCGTGGCGGTAAGAAAGGGCGATCAGATTGCGATCGCCGCCGATAGCCAGACCACTTTTGGCGACGACCAGAAGCTGTTGGCCGGCTACGACTGTTTTCACAACAAGATTTTCCAGCACGGCGACAGCTATCTGGCCATTTCCGGCTCCGCCGCGCACGACCTGGTGCTGCAAGGCGCGTTGAAGGAATTGAAGAAAAAGGACCTGAGCAGCCGCCAGGGCATTTTCGAGACCTTCCGCAAGCTGCATCCCAAGCTGAAGGACGGTTTCTATCTGCGTCCCGAGGAGGACGAGGAAGACCCGTACGAATCCAGCCAGATGATGGTGGTGATCGCCAACCGTCACGGCATTTTCGGGGTTTATCCGATGCGCGAGATCTATGAGTTCTCCCGCATCTGGGCGATAGGCTCCGGTCGCAAGTTCGCGATGGGCGCGATGTACGCGGTTTACGATCAAGCGCTGAGCGCGCGCGAAATCGCCGAAATCGGCGTGCGCGCCGGCTGCGAGTTCGACGTCAGTTCTGCCATGCCGATGACGGTCTATACCGTAGAACTGGCGGCGGACAAGGACAAGAAAGACATAGCATGAGCACACAAGACAGATTGCAACGGTTTTTATTCGACGGCGCGCCGGTGCGCGGCGCCCTGGTGAGGCTGGACGGCGCCTGGCAGCAGGTGCTGGCTCGGCGCAGCTACCCGCCTGCTTTGAAGAAGATCATCGGCGAGATGATGGCGGCGGCCGAACTGATGGCCGCCAATCTCAAGTTCGACGGCGCGCTGATCCTTCAGATCCATGGCACCGGGCCGCTGAGGCTGGCGGTGGTGGAGTGCAATAACGATCGCACCATCCGCGCCACCGCCAAGTGGGATGAAGCCATGCCGGAAAACGCGCCCATCCAGGCGCTGCTGGGCGCCAATGCCCGCTTCGTGGTGACGCTGGAGCCGCGCGTGGACAAGGCGCAAACCTGGCAGGGCATCGTGGCGCTGGAGGGGGATAGCGTCGGCGAGATGCTGGAAAACTACATGCGCCGCTCCGAGCAGCTGGAAACCCGGCTGCTCCTGGCTTCCAGCGACGACACCGCCGCCGGCATGCTATTGCAGAAGCTGCCGGAAGGGCATGGCGATCCGGAAGGCTGGGAGCGCATCCAGATGCTGGGCGCCACCCTGCGCGAAGATGAGCTGTTGGGCTTGCCGGCGGAAGATATCCTGCATCGCTTGTTCCACGAGGAAACGGTGCGGGTGTTCGATCAGGAAACGGTGAGCTTCGCCTGCAATTGCAGCCGCGAGCGCGTTGGCGACATGCTGAAGATGCTGGGCGGCCAGGAAGTGGGCGAGGTGCTGCTGGAGCAGGGCAGCGTGGAAATCGTCTGCGATTACTGTAACCAGCACTATGTCTATGACGAGGACGATGCCAACCGCTTGTTCGACTACGATGTCGTCGCCGCGGTGCGCGAGGCCCGGCATTGATTTCATATCATTAGTTTGGCAACAAACTATCAATGAGCCGCGAAAGCGGCTTTTTTTACGCCTTTTTCTTGGCAAAAAACAGGGTAAAAATACCAATGTTGTAATTATGGTTTAAATTGGCTGTTTTATTTTAAACTGAATTCTCATGACGATGGCTATTCGATATGATTTGAAATGCGCATCATATTATTGATAACGCATCAACAATGAATTGGATAGCGTCATGATAAAAACAGCTTCGCTCAGCGGCGCGCGCGCGCTGAGTCTTTCCGTGATGACCGCCGCCTTATTGGCCGGCTGCGTCAGCGATTCCGAAAAATCCGCGCTTAGCCAGCCGGCGCCGCAGGCCAATCTGCCGCAGGCCAGCCATTCCGCGCACTCTCCGGCCTTGTCGGAAAAGCCGTCCTACCCGCATGGCTTGCCGCCTGGCGCGCCGACCGACGCCGCCGGTCCCGGCGCCAAGCCGCAAGGGCCGATGCAGCAGACCGGCGTGCGCCGCGCCAAGGAGGCCGCGGCCGCGCCGCAATACGCCGCCTGCGACGAGACCAAGCTGGGCCAGTTGTCCGGCGCGGCCTTGGCGCGCTATGTTGCCAGCGTGCAGGGCACGTGCATGAACCGCCTGTTCCAGGCGGACGCCTTCAGCTACCGGGTGGTGTCGCCGGCGAATATGCGTGAAGTGGCGGCCGAGGCCCGCGCTCGCGCGCAAGGCTGGGACGGCAAGAGCGCCAATGGCTTGTGGCCGCTGGCGGTGTTCCTGAAAGCCGGTTACTTCACCCAGTACAGCCACGCCGCGGAAGTGGGTGATTACGGCCGTCCGGTGGATGAGCCGGTGATGCAAGTGGTGAGCGCGCTGGCGGAAAACCCGGCGCTGTGGAGCGAGCCGGTGCGCGATGGCAGCGGCGACCGCGACGCCTGGTACCTAGCGACCGATCTGCGTCAGTCGGTGGCGGAAACCATGATCCTGGCGGATTCGGTGCGCAAGCAGGAATACGCCTTGCCGCTGCTGCAACGCTTCTTCGGCCGCTACAACGCCGCGGTGAAGAGCAATTGGGCGCGCATCGCGCTGCATCCGATGCAGACCACCCTGTTCAATATGCATTACACCGAGGGCTTCGCCGCCAAGGCGGGCGCCGGGCAGCTGGATGCGCTGGTGTCCAGCCTGGCAGGGCTGACCCGCGCCGGCCAGCCGGCCTTCGCCGATGAACAGATGTATCTGAACACCGTGCGCGAAACCGGCCGCTTCATGCAATACCCGCGCACCGCCAAACTGGCGGAAGACGCGGTGGCCGGCCTGCTGGGCGGCGAGAAGTTCGGCCCCTCGTGGGCGGAAGCGGTGTACGCCTTGAAGAAACTGGGCAAGGTGCCGTGCGAGCGTTACGGCATCTGCCAGGCGGAGCAGGAGCTGAAAGCGCATCTGTTCCCGCATAGCTGGAGTTTCGATAACGGCAATTTGGTGTTCGAAACGCCGCTGGCGCTGGCCGAAGTGGAGCCGCTGTACTACGCGATGAAGCAGGTGCAGGCGCAACTGGGCCGGGTCAGCGGCATCAGTCAGCCGGTGGCCGGCGACACCAACGCTAAACTGCGCATGGTGATCTACGGCAGCAAGACCGCCTACCAGCGCTTCCAGGGCCTGCTCAATGAATTGTCCACCGACAACGGCGGCATTTACATCGAGAAGGACGGCACCTTCTACACCTTCCAGCGCGAAGTGCCGCGCGAGAGCTATCTGAGCCTGGAGGAACTGGTGCGCCACGAGTACGTGCACTATCTGTCCGGCCGCTTCATCCAGCCGGGCATGTGGGGCAGCTCGGAGTTCTACCGCGACGACCGCCGCATGGCCTGGTATGACGAGGGCTTCGCCGAGTTCATGGCCTGGAGCACATCGCGCGACGGCATCAAGGTGCGCGGCCATGTGGTGGACGTGGTGGCCAACGGCTGGCCGCAAAGCTATCTGGAACCATCCCGCATCATGCGCTCCAGCTATAGCGACGGCTGGGACTTCTACAGTCATTCCGCCTTGTGGTTCTACTACCTGAACCAGCAACAGCCGGGCCGCATCGCCGAGATCCTGGCCGCGCTGCGCGCCGACGACGTCAAGCGCTTCGACGCACTGGTGGTGGAAATGGGCCGTGACGCCGGCCTGGTGCAGGGCTTCCACGACTATGTGGGTCGCCAGGTGGAGGCGCAGCGCGCCGGCCAACTGGGCAATACCTCGACCGAACAAGGCGTGGATTGGCTGAAGCAAGCGCAGTGGCAGGCCGGCGAGATCGGCGCGATAGAAGGCGCGATGCGCCGCTACCTGCCGGTGGCGTGCCGCGTCTGGGCCGACGGCGAACGCAGCGCTCTGCGCCGCTTCGAATGCGACGGCGTGTTGCCCTTGCGCTCCGGCACCGCCACCATGGCGCGCCAGGAGCTGGACAAGACCCTGGACTCCGCCTTGCAGAACCTGCTGCGCGGCAGCGGCATCAACAATATGATGGCGCTCAACTGCGCGGCCACCGACTACGACTTCAAGGCCAAGCGCGCCGCGCTGCGCTGCGAAGGCCCGCTGGGTCCGGCCGCGTCGCAGCCGTCGCAGCCGGGCGGCGGCGACGCCCAGCTGGGCTTGGCCAAGCTCAGCTATTCCAGCCCTGTGCGCTGCCTGCGCGGCCAGCTGCAAGGCGTGGGCGAGCCGGACGGCTATAGCCTGGTGAGCGGTCCCAAGCTGGGCCGCGCCGTCATGGCCGACCACGGCGCGTTCAACTACCGCCGCGACCAGGACCAGCCGGGCGTGGCCGACCAGATCACCGTGCGCGTGCGCAAGGGCGCGCAAACGCGGGATGTGGTGGTGCAGTTGCTGGCGACGCCGGTGAATATGTCGGACGAGGCGTGCTGGGCCCGCGCCGGTTGAGGCGTGTCTGAGGCATGAATGAAAAGAGCCGGGAGATTCCCGGCTCTTTTTGTTTTAGAGCGCTTGAACCTGGCCCAGGTCCGGCCGCTCCAGCCACGCCATGAAGGCGTCGCCCAGCCTTTGGCTCTCGGCGGTGGCCTGGCGCCAAACCTGTTGGCGCTGAGCGTCCCGGCCCAGATAGCGGTGGAAGTCCTGACGGTCTGGCAGCTTGCCGCCGGGCAGCCGCGCCAGATAGTCGCGCGACGGCGCGATCAGCACGGTGTTGGCGTGGTGGGCCGGGCTGGAGCCGCGCCAGGGCAGGAATTTGTCGAACCAGCCGGGCACGATGCGCTCGGTGAAATGAGGGTAGAGCACGATGTCGTCGCCGTGGGCGAAGGGGAAATCCAGATGGTAATCGGTCAGGCCGCCATCGCGATAAGTGGCCGCCGGCGCGCCCGGCAGTTGCACGCCGCTGAGCACGCCGGGAATGGCGATGGTGCCCATCAGCGCGGCATCCAGATTGTCCATTCCCAGCGGCTGGCACAGCGTGGGGATGCTGTCCTCGGGCTTGAAGCGCAAGTCGCTGCGCGGATCGTGGCAGATCACCCGGCTGAAGGCGTGGCGCAGCAAGCCGCGCGACAAGGTGTTAAGCGCGGCGCTCAGCGCCAGGCCGCCCAGCAGCGCCGTGCGCGCCTCGCTGGCGAGCAGGCCGTGGGAACGCACCAGCAACAGGCTAAGCTGATAGTGCGGATGATTGATCAGCGCGGCGCGCGCGCTCGGCGGCAGCACCTCGTCCAGCATCAGCCGGGTCTGGCGGGTGATGTCGGCCACGCCGACCTTGGCCGCATAGGTTTCGTCGGTGTAGCGCTCCGCCAGCCGGGCCAGCGCCTGGCGCGGTTCGGCCTGCATCGCGCAGGCGAAGCGCCAGCCGCCGATGGAGGCGCCGACCAGCTCGCGCCGGCGCGGGCTGCGGTTCAGCCATTCGAACACCGCCTGGTCCAGGCCGGTGATGCCTATCGCCTTGGGACCGCCGGCGGCGCCGGGCAGGGTGGTCACGCTGGCGGCGGGCAGGCCCTGGCGCGCCAGCAGCTTGCGTGCGTGCGCGCCGGCCTTGATCACAAGGGGCGGGTAGGGAATATGGATGGCGGGCATGATGTCGTATTCTGGACTGGGGTTGGCCAGCGCGGGGCGGTTTTTGGTATCCTGCTGAGCTTTGATATTCATTCGCATCGGGCGGCGGCGCCGCCTTCAGGAGCACAGTCATGATACCCGTAAGCCAACTGTCCGACTATCTGCGCGAGCAGAGCCTGGAACTGGACCGCACCGAACTGCAGATCGCGGTGCTGACCCTGTCCGCGGTCTTGAGTGCGGACAAGCCGGCGGCGCGCCAGGACCTGTACCGCTACCGGGTGCCCAAATTGAGCGAGGACGGCAGCTGCTCGCTGTTCGAAGAGCTGGCGGAGGAGCCTTATGATCTGGCGCCGCTGTTCGGCGGCGAAAGCCCGGAGGCGACGGCGGCGCTGCGCAATCTGCTGGCGCTGGTGGAGTCGGTGAACCTCAAGGTGGGTGCGGACTGGTTGGGCGTGTACCGCAAGATAGGCAAGGGCCAGCAGGCCAAGCTGGTCAAGCTGGCCTATCAGGGCGTGCCCAGCCGCGCCGAGTTTCCGCTGACCGAGGCCTTCGCCGAGTACAGCAACAATAGCCGGGTGGGCCTGACCGGCTGGGCGGTGCTGATCGAGGACGTCAAAGCCTGGCGCGCCGAGGGCGGCGGCTATTACGAGTGCGACCCCAAGGTGATGAGCGAGGTGTGCCTGCCGGTGCTGGGCCAGGACGATAATGTGCTGGGCATTCTGGACGCCGAGGCGTCCAGCGCCGGTTTCTTCACGCCGGAGAGGCTGGTGTGGCTGGCCGCGTTGGCCATCGTGCTGGCCGAGCCCTTCGCCGCCTTGCCGCTGGCGCTTGAAAATCCGGAAGCCGACCACAGTTAATAAAGATTATCGCGCGCGGATTCAGGCGCGCTTACCAGGTTTAGCGGAGAAACAATGTCATTGCCTGCTGTCGAGCTCAGCGTGGATGAGCCGAGGATGGAATACGTCGCCAGTTGCAAGCTGCCCACCCCGTGGGGTGAGTTCACCATGCATGGTTTTGAGGAAGTGGGCGGCCGCGAGCACGTCGCGCTGACCCTGGGCACGATAGATGACGGCGAGCCGGTGCTGTCGCGCCTGCATTCGGAGTGCTTGACCGGCGATGCGCTGTTTTCCTTGCGCTGCGACTGCGGCTTCCAGCTGGAAGCGGCCTTGTCCGCCATCGCCGCCGAAGGCCGCGGCGCGCTGCTGTATCTGCGCCAGGAAGGCCGCGGCATCGGGCTGATCAACAAGATCCGCGCCTACCAGCTGCAGGACGGCGGCGCCGATACCGTCGAGGCCAATGAGCGCTTGGGCTTCCCCGCCGACATGCGCGATTTCCGCATCGCCCGTCATATGCTGGACCAACTGGGCGTGTCGCGAGTGCGGGTGATGACCAATAATCCGCGCAAGATCGAAACCCTGCGCAGCGCCGGCATCGACGTGGTGGAGCGGGTGCCGCTGGAAGTGGGGCGCAATCCGCACAACGACCGCTATCTGGACACCAAGGCCAGCAAACTGGGCCATATGTTGTTCAAGTGAGCGGCCGCGCCGGAACGGCGCAGTCGGGGATGTACGAACGGGAGCCCATGGCTCCCGTTTTTCATGCCAGCGCCGCGCAGAGTTCCGGCCAGCGGGCGAACAGCTCGGCCGCCGTCAGCGCATCGGGAAAAGCCAGCCGTCGGCGCTCGGCGGCGATCTCGTAATCGATGCCGTGGCAGTCGGCGCCGAGTAGCCGGACGTCGGCGGGCACGGCGGAGCTTTGGGTCAGCAACTCCGCCTCTTGCTCCGGCTCCAGCGTCGGGCCGTCCAGCCACTGCTCGGCTTCCAGCCAGCCCATGCGGCCGAAGCCCTCGATATAGCGCAGCCGTTGCGGCCGCAGCCGGTAAAAGGCGAAGTCCAGCTGCAGCCAGTTCTCGGCCTCAGGCTGGTAGCGCAGATGGCGCGCCAGCTCCAGCGGCGTGGGTTGGAAGGCTTCCATATCGCCCAACAGCGTCAGGCGCGCGCCGCTCTGGCTGGACGCCGCCGCCGGGTCCAGCAGCGCCACGCTGCAACGAGGATCGGCCTGCAGGTTCTTGCTGTGTTCGGCCAGCGCGCTGAGGCAGAGCGTGGGCCGGTGGCGGGCGTCGGGCACGCAGGGTATCGGCGTGGCGTAGGGGTAGCCGGCCAGCTGGGTGCTGTGGCTGGCCAGGCTGGCGTGGACGCAGCGGTGCAGCAGATGGATGGCGGCTGAGGGCGGGATTCTCATGTTTGGGTTCCGGCGCGAAGTGGGCTCATCTTAGCCGGCGTCGCGGCCAGGCGCAAAAAAGCCCCGGCGTAGCGGGGCTCAAGGCGAGAGGGCGCTGCTTTAAAAACCAGGGGTCCGCGCGATGAAGGCGTTCAGATTGGCGATGTTCAGGCTGCCCCAGCCGGTGGTGTAGTCCCAGCCCTTGGCGGCGCTGTAGGCGCCGTTGCTGCCGCTGGTGACGTCATGGTACAGCGAGGGATTGGCCTTGAAGTATTTGTAGATCGACGGCGCCGGCGAGTTGATGTTGTTGCCGTTGGCCGATTCGATCCGCGCCCAGAAGCCGGTGAACAGCGGCGCCGCCAGGCTGGTGCCGCCGATCTGCGAAGTGCTGCCGTTGACCAGTACCAGCGCGCCGCTATTGGGGTCGGCGTCGAAGGAGACGTCGGGCACGCCGCGCTTGGTCTTGGAAATGGTCAGTACGCCGGCGCTGGTCTGCCAGGCCGGAGCATTTTCGGTATAGCTGGGGCCGCCGCCGCCGCCGTTCCAGGTGCTTTCCGACAGATAGCCGGTCTGGCCGCTGGTGGACAGCGTGGTGCCGCCCACCGCGATCACGTATGGCGATACCGCCGGATAGCTCTGACGCGCGGTGCGGCCGCCGCACTCGTAGGAGCCGGAATCGCCAGTGGACACCGAGAAGGTCTGGCCCTGGGCCACCGCCGCCTGGAAGATCTGGTCGGCGCTGGCGGTCATGCCGTCGCTCTGCGCGCTGGTCTCGCATTCGCCCAGCGAAACGTTGACCACCTTGGCGGTGCCGTCGCTGACCGCGGAGTTGAAGGCGGCGGTGATGTCGGCATTGGTCATCGACGGCGCGACGTAGAAGTTCATCTGCTGCACCGCGCCGCCGGCGGCGGCGAGAATGTCCTGGCTGTCCAGGTTCCATTCCTCGGTGCCGGAGGTGTCGCTGGTGGGCGTACCGCTATTGATCACCGAGGTGGCCACCGTGCCGTAGCCGGCGCCGCTGGCGAAGTCCTGCAGATCGTTCAGCGTCTGGGTCAGGTCGCCCTCGGCGATGATGCCCACCGTGGTGTTGCTGGCCGGCGGCAGGCTGTTCGCGTTGTAGATGGACGGGAAATCGGTGGGGGAATGGCCGCTGACGCTGGCGGTCTTGAAGGCCTGCGGCGTCGGGTGGCGCAGCGCGGTGTGGAATTGATGCACGTTCTGCAGGCCGTGCACCGCCAGCACGATGTCGGCCAACTGGCTGGGCACCTGGGCGTTGGCGACATTGGCGAAGGCCTGGCGGCCGTTGATGTTGTAGCGGTGCAGCGAGGTCTGGAAGCCGGCCTTGACCGTGGCGGCGCTGCCGTCGGCGGTGATCAGCAGGCGGTTGGGCGCCACCTTGATATTGCGGAAGCCGCTGGCCTGCAAATGCTTGACCACGGTCTGCGCTTGCGCCTCGGTGGGCGAGAAGCGGTTCAGGAACTCGGTCTTGCTCAGGTAGTGCTTGCTGCCGCCTTGCAGAATGCTCTGCGTCAGCGCGTCCAGCTGTGCCTTGTTGCGCACTTTCAGCGCCACCGCGATGTGCACGCTCTGGCCGGCCGCGACTTCGCCGCTGTCTTGCGCTTGCGGGATCAGGCTTTGTACCGGGTGGGCCAGGGTGCTGGTCGATTGCCAGTTGAGGGTTGCTGCTTGCGCCGCGATGCTGAAGAAGGCGGCGGACACCAGTGCGGCCGTGTATTGCTTGGCAAACATTCACTTCTCCTTTGAAGAAGTACCGCGCGGGCCTGCGGTTAGGCAGAGCCCTTGGATCAGGCTTGTAGTCGCTCGATGGCGAGCCTTTGATCCAGGTTGGTTGCCCTTGGTGCGGAAGGGCTGCTCCCGATGGGGAACGCTGAATGTGTAATCCCAAACCGCAAGTAATGACAAGTAAATTATTGATCAGCGTCAAATCTGTATGCAAAACGCAAAAAAAATACAAGAGAGATGAGTTTGTTTGATGGTGGCAATGAGTATGCCTAATGGATTTGAGCTTGCGCTTTGGATGTATGCAAGGCCTGTCGCGCATGAGCGGAGAAGTAGCGAGCAGTTTTGCTCATGGAGCGCATGAGTATTTTAAAGAGGGCGGGAACTGGACAGCCGTCATGCGCGGTAAGCGCTTTGTATCGCCGAAGCGCAGCAGGCTTTGAATGGGTTCTTACAGCCGCAAGGCCGCCAGCAGCGCGCTCTCCAGCGCCAGCACGGTCTTGTCGTCGCCGAGGCCAGGCCCGGAAATCAGGAAGGAGTCCTCGGCGCGGCTGCCCAGGGTCATGATCTTGGCGGACTGCACATTCATCCGGTAGTCGGACAGTACCTTGGCGATGCGCGCCAGCAGGCCGGGACGGTCGCCGGCGACGATGGACAATACGTAGAAACTGGCCTTGTCGTCCGGGCGGATCAGGATTTGCGGCGTGATCGGGAAGTGCTTGAGATGGCGGCTGATGCGGCCTTGGGCCGGCAGGCTCAGCTCGCCTTCCTGGCGCAGGCACTCCGCCAGTTCGAATTCGATGAAGTTGATCATGTCGCGGTAATCGCCGTCATGATGCTCGGGCACGAAGACGTGAAAGGTGTCCAGCGCGTAGCCGTGGCGAGTGGTGTAGACCTTGGCGTCGGCGATGCTGTAATGGGTGCGGCCGAAGAAGGCGCAGGCGCGGGCGAACAGCTCCGGGCGGTCCCGGGTGTAGATCAGCACCTGTATGCCTTCGTGGTCGTCGGACAGCCGCGCGCGCACCAGGGGCTGCTCGGCGTGGACGAAGCGGTTGAGCAGGCGCGCGTGCCAGGCGATTTCCTTGGCCTCATGGCGCAGAAAGTAGACGGTGTCCAACTGCTGCCACAAGGCGGCTTCCACGCCGTTCGGCACCGCGTGCAGGCGCAGCAGCGTCTGGGCCTGGTGTTTGCGTTCCTCCAGCTCCGAGGCGACGTCCAATTGCCCGCCGCGCACCAGTTGGCGCATTGCCGCGTGGTAGAGGTCCTCCAGCAGCTTGGCCTTCCACGCATTCCAGACCTTGGGGCTGGTGCCGCGGATATCGGCCACGGTCAGCAGGTAGAGCGCGGTCAGCCTGCGCGGGGTGCCGACCAGTTCGGCGAAGCGGCTCACGGTTTCCGGGTCGTAGATGTCCTGTTTCTGCGCGACGCTGGACATGGTCAGGTGCTGGCCCACCAGCCAAGCCACCAGTTCGCCGTCTTGCGGCGGCAGGCCGTGCTGGCGGCAGAACTCCAGCGCATCGACCATGCCGAGCGCCGAGTGATCGCCGCCGCGGCCCTTGGCGATGTCGTGGAACAGGCCGGCGAGGTACAGGGTTTCCGGGCGCTCGAAGTCGTTGATCAATCGCGACATCAACGGATATTCGTGGGTGAAGGCGCTGCTAGCGAAGCGGCGCAGATTGCGCACCACCATCAGGATGTGTTCGTCCACGGTGTAGACGTGGAACAGATCGTGCTGCATCTGGCCGACGATGTGGCCGAAATTGGGCAGGTAGCGGCCGAGCACGCCGTATAGATTCATCCGCCGCAGGCCGCGGGTCAGGCCATTGGGCTCGCGGAACATCTGCAGGAACAGTTCGCGGTTGCGCGGATTGGCGCGGAAGCGTTCATTGATATGGCTGCGCGCATGCCACAGCGCGCGCAGCATGCGCGGCGCGAAGCCGCTCAGCTCCGGGTGGCGCTGCAAGGTCAGGAAGGCTTCCAGAATCGCGGACGGGTGTTTTTCGAACACATCGGGCTGGCGGATGCCCAGCATGCCGTTGACTGAGTAGAAGCGCTCGTTCAGGTTCTGGGTGACGCGTGGTACCTGGGAGTAGATGCGCCCACGCAGATTGGGCAGCAGGATGCCGTTGAGTTGATTGACGGTCTTGGCGGCGCGGTAATACAGCTGCATCGCCTGCTCGCTGGCGCGCTTGGCCGGCGTGTCCTGCAGGCCCAGCGCGCGGCCCAGCTGCTGCTGCAGATCGAAGATCAGCCGGTCTTCGCGCCGGCGCGCCAGCAGGTGCAGCTCGATGCGCAGGCTAAGCAACTGGCGTTCGCTGTGCTTGATCAGCCGCGCCTCGGCGAGGGTCAGGATGCCGCGGCGCACCAGCGCGTCCCAGTTGTCGCCCAGGCCTATCGCCTTGCTGATCCATAGAATGGTGTGCAGATCGCGCAGCCCGCCCGGGCTTTCCTTGAGATTGGGCTCCAGATTGTTGCCGACGCCGAAGTGGCGGGTATGGCGCTGCTGCTGTTCCAGGGTCTTGCCCTCGAAGAAGGCCAGCGGGTCGCGCTGGCGCTCCAGCAGCGCGCTCAAGCGCCGCCATGGCGCGGCATCGCCGGCGATCAGCCGGTTTTCCAGCAGATTGGTCTCGATGGTGATGTCGCCGCTGGCCTCGGACAGGCATTCGTCCACGGTGCGCACGCTATGGCCGATTTCCAGGCCCACATCCCACAGCAAGCTGATGAAGGCGCCGATGCGCTCGCCCAGTTCCGATGACGGCGCTTGGGAAAGCAGCACCAGCAGATCGATGTCGGAATAGGGGAACAGTTGACCGCGGCCGTAGCCGCCAACCGCGATCAAGCTGGCGGCGCCGTCCAGGCCGGACTGCGCCCACAGCGTTTGCAGCATGGCGTCCACCGCCTGGCTATGGCGCTTCAGATACTCCTGCGGATTATGTTGCTGGCGGTATTGCTCCGCCAGCGCCTGACGCTTGCCGACCAGGTCCTGGCGCCATTGGGCGAGGGCTTCCGTGGTCGGCAAGCCCATCTCAGCGCCTTTCCTGTCTGGCGATGATGGCGACGCCGGCTATCAGGAACAGCAGGGTGGGCAGGGTGGCGGACAGGATGGGGTTCCAGTCGTAGAGCAGGCCCAGATGGCCGAACAAGCGGTTGACGAAGTGGAAGGCCACGCCCAGGCAGATGCCGGCGAACAAGCGTATGCCCAGCTGGCCGTGGCGGCGTTGCTGCGGGGTGAAGGCCAGAGCCACCAGCGCCATCGAAATGCAGGCCAGCGGGTAGAACAGCTTGCTCCACAGCGCGATCTCGTAGCGTTGGGTCTGCTGTTTATTGCTGCGCAAGTGCTCCAGATAGGTCAGCAGCGCGGTGGCCGACATCTGCTCCGGCACCACCAGCAGCACCGACAGGATTTCCGGCTCGACGATGGATTTCCACGCCAGCGACGGATAGTGGCGGCTGACCGTTTGTTCGGCGCCCAGCGTGGTTTCGCGCACATTGATCAACTGCCATTGCTGCTCGTCCTTGGAGAAGGAGCCGCGTTCGGCGTAACGGGTGCGCACCAGGCGGAAATTGTCGTCGTAAGTGTAGATGCGCACGCCCAGCAAGGAGGTGTCCGGCAGCATCTCGTGGACATTGATGAAGTTCTGATTGTCCTTGACCCAGATGCCGGAGCGGAATTCCTGCGCCACCATGGAGTGGGTGGCGGACAGCTTCAGGCTTTGCGCCTGTTGGCCGGTGCGCGGCGCCACCACCTCGCCCAGCAGCACGGTGAGCAGCGCGAAGCCAAGGCCGAATTTCAGCAGGGTGGCGGCGATTTGCGGCAGCGTCACGCCGCTGGTGCGGATCACAGTGTATTCGCTGCTGGTGGCCAGTTGGGTCATCGCCACCATGCCGCCGATCAGCACCGCCAGCGGCATCAATTCATAAGCGTGGCCGGGGATCAGCAGCGCGACATAGCCCAGCATCTTGGCCAGGGTATAGCTGCCCTTGCCCAGGCTGGGGACTTCGGCCAGCAGGTCGAAGAAGCCGTACAGGCCCAGCAGGGCCAGCAGGGTGAACAGGGTCGCCTGGCTCAGGGTGACGACGATGTAGCGATGAATCAGTTTCATGACGGGATCAGGATTTACGGAACAGCAGGGACAGGGCCTGGCCGATGGGGCGGGCGGGCCGGTTGCGATAACTCAGCAGCGCCAGCGCCAGCGCCAGCATGGCCAGGTGCACCAGCAGCACCAGCCAGACGCCGGCCTTGCCCTGGGCCACCCAGTTGCGAGCCACGGTCAGCCCGTTCTGATAAACGAAGAAAACCAGCAGCGCCAGCAAGAGATTGTAGGTTTGGCCGCTGCGTGGGTTGAAATAGGACATCGGTATCGCCAGCAGCGCCAGGATCACGCAACTGATCGGCATCGACAGCCGCCACGCCAGTTCGGCGCGGTAGTCGGCGGAGTCCTGGCTCAACAGTTGAGCGGTGGGGATGGCCTGGCGGTTGCCGGACGGTCCCGGCATTTGCTGGCTTTCGCCGATGCCGGCGGTGTAGCGCTGGAATTCCGCGACCTCGTAATTGGCGCTGCCAGGCTCGCCGACGTAGCGCTGGCCGTGCTCCAGCACCACCACGCGCTCGCCGTCCGGCTTGGTGGTAATAAAACCGGACTTGGCGAAAATCGTCGCCACTTTGCCGTCGGTGATTTCCTGCATGAAGATATTGGTGGCCGCGCCGTGCTCGCCGGAATAGTTCTCGATGAAGTACACCTTGTTGGACGAGGACGATTCCTTGAACACGCCGGGGGAGATGGCGGAAACTTCTTCGCGTCGTTTGATCTGTTCGGCATAGTCCTGGCTGCGCTGGTCCGCCCATGGACCGATGAACAGGGTGACGCCGGCGATCAGCGCCGCCAGCGGCAGGGTGAAGCGCATCACCGGCCATACCCAGTCGCCGAGAGACAGGCCGGAACTGAGCCAGACCACCATCTCATGATCACGCCAGATACGGGTCAAAACCACCAGAATGGTGGCGAAAACCGTCAAAATCATCAATACCGGGAAGAAGCCCAGCGTAGTGAAACCCAGCACCGCGGCAACGGCTTCGTTGGCCATCTGCCCTTCGGCGGCGCGCCCCAGCAGATTGACCGCCTGGGTGGAAACGATAATCGCCAGCAACACGATGAAAACGCCTAATGCGCTCAAAGTCAGCTCGCGTGTCAGGCTTTTTTGAAAAACCATTTATTCAGTGCCTTTTTGACTTTTCATGAAAAGCATTGTGATAATTCCGGGGACCATCCAGAAACGTCAAAATTGGACGATTTCGGAATCAACAACAAAATCCGTCTTCACCGGAAGGCCGGGCCGTCAGGATTCTACCCGTGCATCGACGGCCGGTTAAGAGGTGGAGCAACAGACACTCGCTCTACACGGGAGTTCTCAATGGAATTTAACATAAAAAGCGGCAGTCCGGAAAAGCAAAGGGTTGCTTGCGTTATCGTCGGCGTATACGAATCCCGCAAGCTGACCTTCGCCGCCGATCTGCTGGATCGCATCTCCAACGGCTTCATCAGCGAAGTGCTGCGCCACGGTGATATGGAAGGCAAACTGGGCAGCACGCTGGTGCTGCATTCGGTGCCGCACACTCTGTGCGACAGGGTGATGTTGGTGGGTCTGGGCAAGGAGCGCGAGTTCCGCGCCAAGGAATACCGCGAGGCGGTGCGCGCCTCGATCAAGGCCTTGACCCAGACCTCGGCGGTGGAAGCGGTCAGCTACCTGAGCGAACTGACAGTCAAGAAGCACGATGTCGAGTGGATGATTGAGCAGGCGGCGGTGGTGACGCTGGACGCGCTGTACCGCTTTGACCGCTTCAAGAGCAAATCCGAGGAGCCGGTGCGCGAGCCGCGCAAACTGACGCTGGCGGTGCCGCGCCGCAGCGACTTGGCCGACGGCGAAAAAGGCCTGCAGCGCGGCCTGGCCATTGGCGGCGGCATGAAGCTGGCCAAGGACCTGGGCAATTTGCCGGGCAATGTCTGCACCCCGAGCTATCTGGGCGAAGAAGCGCGCCAGCTGGCCGCGGCCTTCGGCGCCGACGCCGAGATCCTGGGGCCCAAGGAAATCGCCGAACTGGGCATGGGCTCCTTCCTGTCCGTGGCCAAGGGCAGCGTGGAAGAGGCGCGGCTGATCGTGCTGCGCCACCACGGCGCCAAGGACAAGGCCGACAAGCCCATCGTGCTGGTGGGCAAGGGCATTACCTTCGACTCCGGTGGTATCTCGCTGAAACCGGGCGAGGGCATGGACGAGATGAAGTACGATATGTGCGGCGCGGCCACGGTGCTGGGCGCCTTCCGCGCGGCGGTGGAAATGAATCTGCCGCTGAACCTGGTGGCCATTGTGCCGACTTGCGAGAACATGCCCAATGGCAATGCCTTGAAGCCGGGCGACATCGTCACCTCCATGTCCGGCCAGACCATCGAGATTCTCAATACCGACGCCGAGGGCCGGCTGATCCTGTGCGATGCGCTGACCTATGCCGAGCGCTTCGATCCTGCGACGGTGATCGACGTGGCCACCTTGACCGGCGCTTGCGTGATCGCGCTCGGCCACATCGCCACCGCGCTGTACAGCAATCAGGACAGCCTGGCGCGCGAACTGCTGGCCGCCGGCGAGGAAGTGGCTGATCGCGCCTGGCACATGCCGCTGTGGGACGAATACCAGGACATGCTGAAGAGCCCGTTCGCCGACATGGCCAATATCGGCGGTCGTCCGGGCGGCAGCGTCACCGCGGCCTGCTTCCTGTCGCGCTATGCCAAGGCTTACGACTGGGCGCATCTGGACATCGCCGGCACCGCCTGGAAGGGCGGCAAGGACAAGGGCGCCACCGCGCGTCCGGTGCCGCTGCTGGTGCAGTTCCTGCAGGATCGCGCGGATATCGCCTTGGGCAATGTGGTGCGTCGCGGCCGGCCTCGCCGCGAAGCCCCGGAAGCGGTGGACGATGAGCAGGATTGATTTTTACACCAAGGTGGCCGATCCGCAGGGCTTTGCCTGCCTGCTGGCGGCCACGGTGATGCGCAAGGGGGAACGGCTGCTGATCTGGTTCGACAGCGAGCAGCAGCTGGAAACCTTCAGCCGGCAGTTGTGGAGCTTTGGCGATACCCGCTTTGTTCCGCATTGCCGGCTGGGCGCCGACGAGGCGGCGGACACGCCGATCTGGCTGACCGCCCGCCTGCCGGACACGCTGGAACACCCGGTATTGTTGAACCTGGGTTCGCATTTGCCGGAGCGGATGGAGCGCTTTGAGCGTATTCTGGAGATAGTCGGACGCGATGAGGCGTCACTGGCCACGGCGCGCCAGCGGTTCAAGGCGTATCGCGAGCGCGGTTATGCAATCGAACATCACGACATGAGCAATAAGTGACCATGAGCGAGCCGTCAAAGCCCAAAGAGCCTGATTGGTCCGGCCTCAACCTGCCGGTGTTGACCGAGGTGGTGGACGAGTCGCAAGTGCCCACCTTGGGCGACGAAGTCATCGACATCCCCGATTTTGATTTTTCCAGTGAAATGGACGCGCTGGCCGACCAACTGGGCGCGCAGCGCGAAGAACTTCCCGCCGAGCTGGAAATTCCCGAACTGAGCCTTGAAGACCTGATCGCGGAAGCGCCCGCCAGCGAGGAGCCCTTGCTGGACCTGACCTCGCTGCCCTCGCTGGACCTGAGCGATGTTTCCGCCTCCGAGCCGGGCCTGGACCAGGCGCTGCCGGGCTGGGACGCGCCCATGCCGGCAGGGGCTGGCGATTTTGAATTTTCGCTGACGCCGGCGGAAGAGGAACTGGCCGTGGCAAGCCCGGAGCCACGGCTTGAGCAGATGGTCGAACCGCCGCTGGCGGCCGCGGCTGAGCCCGCATCGGCAGTCGCTGCCGACTTCGAGTCGTTGGCGCTGCCGGAGGACTCTTTCCCTGTTGCCTCGCTGGAGGCCGCTGCGTCGGAGCCGGCTGATGCCCCGGTACTGCAAGCGGAGGCGGCGCAGCCCGCCGACGCTGCGTTCGACCAAGCCACCGAGGTCCAGCCAGGGCCCGTGCCAATGCCGCCGGCCGCGACGCCGTTTACCTCGATTTCCCTGGATAGCCTGCCCACCGGCGTGCTTGGCGGAGGGGTGGGGCCGGAAACCAAGGTGGACAGCCTGCTGCCGAACTGGCCGGAAAGCGCCGGGTTCGAGCCAGCCGCGCCGCAAGCTGTTGCTGAGGCCGCGCCGGCCTTGTCGCTGCAGCCGGAGCAGGAGCCGGAATTGGGGATTCCCGAGGCGCTTGTCGGCGTGGAAACGCCGGCCGCCGAGCCGGCGCTGGATATGCCAGCGGCGGGTTTCGCCGCGGAAGAACTGGCGCTTGAAGCCGAGCTGGAGCCGTCGGAAACCGCTGTTGCTGTTCAGGAGCCGGTGCCGGATACGGTATTGGAGATGCCGGCCGCGGACTTTGCCGCCGAGCCGTCAGCGGTGGAGCAAGCGCTGGAGCAGATCTGGGAACAGCCGCAACAGGCGGCGGAGTTACCGTTGGCGGAGCCTGTTCAGGAGTCGCCCGAGTCAGCCGTCGCCGCCGAGGCATTGGTGCCGGAAGTCGCTGCCGAGGAATCGCTGGTCGAGCCATCGGCCTTGTCGGCGGAAGAACCCGCTCTGGAACAGCCAGAGCCTGTCGCCGCAGCCGAGGCATTGGTGCCGGAAGTCGCTGCCGAGGAATCGCTGGCCGAGCCATCGCTGGCCGAGCCATCGGCCTTGTCGATGGAAGAATCCGCTCTGGAACAGTCCGAGCCCGCTGTTGCCGCCGAGGCGGGGGAAGCCATGACGGAGCTGCTGGCAGAGCCGAGCCTGGAGCCTGTTGCGCCTGATTTCGTCGCCGAGGAACTGGCGCCGGAGGCGGTGTCGGCTATTCCCGCTACGGATTTCATGGTGGAGTCGCCTGAATTGGCGCAGATCTGGGCGCCGCCGCCGGAGGGGGAGCTGGAGCTGCCCGAGGCCGTTTTCGACGCTGAGGCGTTGGCGCAGGAGGCTGTGCCGGATATCGCCGCCGCGGATTCGCAGGCGGAACCGCCGGTGCTCGAGCAGATCTGGGAACCGTCGCAAGAGGTGTTTGAGGCCGAGCCAGCTACCGGCGCGCCCGCGCTGGCGGAGGAGCATGTGCCTGAGCCTGGGCTGGAGTCGTCGGGCCAGGATATTCCAGAGCTGGCGTTTGCCGCGGAGGAGGCCGTTGCGGATGAAGTCGCGACTCCTGAGCCGGACACGTTGGAGAGCGCCGCTGTAGTGGGCGCTGGCGTATTGGCGGCCGGTGTGGCCGCGGTGGCGATGTCGTCCACGGCTGAAGCGGAACCGGCGCCAGCCGCGCCGCGCGCGGTGGAAGTGCTGAATGTGTCCGAAGTGGCGTCGGCCGCCGCTGCTGCCGCGATGATGGCGCCGCAGGCGGTCAATGCGCCGCCGGGCACTGTTGCAGTGATAGACGAGCAAGCGCTATTGCAGTCGATGTACGAGAAAATGCTGCCGCGCATGAAGGTGGAGTTGTCCTTGTGGCTGCAGGATGCGTTGGAATTGCAGGCCAAGCAGATGCTGTCCGGGGTGATGCATCAGCTCAAGGAGGATTACGAGATGCTGTTCGGCGAAGCCTTGAAGGAGAGCTTGCGCCAGACCATCAATTCTTTGGGCAAGATTGAAAAGGATGGAAAACGCGATGAGTGATAGGTTGTCGCATATCGTCACCCGTACCGGCGACGACGGCAGCACCGGTCTGGGCGACGGCAGCCGGGTGGGCAAGGACAGCTTGCGCATCCGCGCGCTGGGCGAGGTGGATGAACTGAACTCGGTGCTGGGGGTGTTGCTGGCGGAAACGCTGCCGGACGAGGCCAGGGCCTGGCTCTCCGAGTCGCAGCACGATTTGTTCGATCTGGGCTCGGAGTTGGCGGTGCCCGGCTACAGCGCTTTGGGCGCC
Source organism: Chromobacterium sp. (assembly GCF_041912965.1). Lineage (NCBI taxonomy): Bacteria > Pseudomonadati > Pseudomonadota > Betaproteobacteria > Neisseriales > Chromobacteriaceae > Chromobacterium > Chromobacterium sp. Next base: position 57,909 of record NZ_JAYSGF010000006.1, read on the forward strand.
GAGCACGTGCAGGCGCTGGAGGCCGTGGTGGCGTTTCTGAACGAGGACTTGCCGCCGCTGCAGGAGTTCATCCTGCCCGGTGGAACCCGGGCGGCGGCGTTGACGCACCAGGCGCGCTCGGTCTGTCGTCGCGCCGAGCGCGCGGTGGTGGCGCTGGCGCAGCAAGAGGCGGTTTCCGATGCGGCACGTCGCTATCTGAACCGCCTGTCCGATCTGCTGTTCGTGTTGTCACGCTATCTGAACCGCCAGGCCGGCGTGGCGGATGTGTTGTGGCGGCCAGGGCGCAAGACCGACCAGGCTTGAAAGCAAAACGGCAATCCGCAAGGATTGCCGTTTGTATTTAGCGCTCACGAACTGGAGCGCATCATGAACCGTGTCTTAAGCGACTTCCGATACCCGTGGCTTATTGGTGCTGCTCTGCAGCAGCGACTGGGTCGCCTGATACTGGGTCACCGCTAATTGGCCGCTAGCATTCTGCTGCTGCGAGCGGGTCACCGCGCTGGCGGCCTGGTCGTTCTGCTGTTCCGCCTGGTTGTTCACCGCCTGCTGCTCATTGGCGGCCTGCACCGTTGCGGTGTTGGGGCGCTGCTGAGCTTGCGGCGGCGGCGCGCTGGCTGCGCGGTTGGCGCTGGCCGCTTCCGCGGCGCGCTGCTGAATTTGGGGCGCATTGCTGGCGGCGTTGTTGGGCACGGCTGTCGCGGTACTGGCCAGGGTAGCCGCCTGGGCCTGCTCCTGTCCAACGCGTTGCTGCTCGCTGTTGCGGGTTTGCGCGGCATTGGTCTGCGCGGTGTTCAACTGCCGCTGCAGCTGCTGTTCGACGCGCGCGGTGTCGGGATTCTGCCGGACCGCGGTCTGGCTGACGTTTTGCTGTGAAACCGCTGGAGTGGCGGAGCGCGGTTCTTCCAGCGTTCTTTGCTCAGGCCGCGTGTTCTGCAGCGATTGCAATTGCTGCAGAGAGTTGAGGCTGCCTATGCTGCCAGTGCTTGCCATGTCGCTCTCTCCAAACCGTGGATACTGTTGCCGCCGCCCAGGACGGTATAGAGCCCAGTTGCCCTATATCGCTGATTCTAGAATCTTTTTCGGTCGATTGCCGAATTTTTTCTGTCCCAAGGGTCAGGTTTGTGGCAGCAATACCAAATCCAGCATGTGTTCGGCCAGTTGATCGACGCTCAGCGCTCCCTCGGAGCGATACCATTGCACCGACCAATGCAGGCTGCCCAACAGGGTGCGGCGCAGCAGCGCGGTGTCGCGCTTGATCAGGCCGGCGGCGGCGGCTTCGTCCAATACTTGCTGCCACAGCGCCTCGTAGCGGTCGCGCAGCACGATCAGGCCGGGCCGGGCGGCGGCGGACACGCTGCGCCATTCGTAGAGCATCACCTCCAGCGCCGCCTGGTTGTCCCCCAGCAGCGAATTGAGATGGACGCGGAACAGCGCGGCCAGTTTGGCGCGCGGGGTGATGGCTTCGTCGATGGCGCGCTTCAGTTGCTCGGTGGTGCTGGTGATGCCCAGCGCCATCACCGCGACCAGGATCTCCTCCTTGGTGCGGAAGTGGTAGAACAGGCTGCCGGACTGCATGCCGACCGCATTGCCCAGATCGCGCACCGTGGTGCGCTCATAGCCCTGGTCGCGGAACAGCATCGCCGCGGCGCGTATCAACTCCATGCGGCGGCTGTTTTCTTCGGCGGGTGCGGTGTGGTCTGTGGTCATTATTATTGGGCTTGTAGTGAGGGCTGGAGGGCTGTGCTTAGGGTAGCAGCGGTTGCGCGGCCTGCCAGACGCGCTCGGGTTCCATCTTTTCCAGGCAATCGGTATGGCCGTAGGGGCAGGTCCGCTCGAAACAGGGGCTGCAATCCAGGTTGAGAGAGACGATGGCGGCTTGTTCGGACAGCGGCGGGGTGAAGTCGGGGCTGGAGGAGCCGTATAACGCCACCAGCGGCTTGCCCAGCGCCGCCGCCACGTGCATCAGCCCGGAGTCGTTGCAGACGGCGAGCGTGCTCAGGCCCATCAGGTCTATCGCTTCTTCCAGGCCGGTGGCGCCACAGAGGTTGACGGCCAGGCCGCCGGACAGGCGGCTGATGTCGTCGCCGACTTCGCGGTCCTTGGCGGAGCCGAACAGCCACACCGCGTAGCCGGCGGCGTCGAAGCGGCGCGCCAGTTCGGCGAAGTGCCTGGCCGGCCAGCGCTTGGCCGGGCCGTACTCGGCGCCGGGACAGAAGGCGACCGCCGGGCGGCTGGCGTCGAGCTTGAGCTTGGCCAGGACGGCCTGCTGGCTGGTGGCATTGGTGGCCAGCCGCGGGTGACTGAGCGGCCGCGGCAAGGCCGCGCCCTTGTCTTCCGCCAGCGCGCAGAAGCGTTCCACCATCATCGGCAGCGCCTGCTCGTCCAGTTCGCGCGCGTCGTTGAGAATCCAGTAGCGCGATTCGCCGAGGAAGCCGGTGCGCAGCGGGATGCCGGCGAACAACGGGATCAGCGCCGATTTCAGCGAGTTGGGCAGCACGATGGCCTGATCGAAGCGCTCGGCGGCCAGCTTGCGCGCCACTTTCCAGCGTTCGCCCAGGCGCAGCGCGCCATGGCCGAAGGGGTTGAGGTGGGCCTTGGCCACTTCCGGCATCCGCGCCAGCAAGGGCAGGGTCCAGGCTGGCGCGAACACGTGCAGTTCCAGCTCGGGATGGTGTTGGTGCAGTCTTTGGTACAGCGGTTGCGCCATGACGCTGTCGCCGACCCAGGAGGGGCCGATGACCAGAATTTTCTTCTTCATTGCAGATGTTCCGATTGCAAACCGAAACCGGGTCGCGACAGGGCGGCCCGGCTTGGGTTTGCCGACGAAGCGGGTCGGCAAGCAAAAAAGGTGCGGCTCGCGCCACACCTTAGCTGCGTTGCCGGCGCGGAGCCAGGCTTAGTGGTGGCTGCCTGCCGGGCCGTTCAGCTTGTAGCGGGTGCCACAGTAGGGGCACAGCGCTTCGCCGGTCTTGTGCACGGGCAGGAACACGCGCGGGTGGGAGTTCCAGGACACCATGTCCGGCATCGGGCAATGCAGCGGCAGGTCGTGCTGGGTGACTTCAATCACGCGTTGGGTGTTTTCTTTCAGTTCAGCCATTCTGTATTCCTTGCGGGCCGCTCGCGCGGGCGGGCGGCTTCGCTTTTCTCAATTGACGTAGGTCAGCCAGTGCTGGTGTTCGGCATCCAGTCCTTTGACGATGCCGAAGTAGCGCTTCTGGATTTCGGCGGTGATGGTACCACGATTGCCGTCGCCGATCGCGCGTCTGTCGAGCTCGCGGATCGGGGTCACTTCGGCGGCGGTGCCGGTGAAGAAGGCTTCGTCCGCGCTGTAGACTTCGTCGCGGGTGATGCGTTTCTCTATCAGTTCCAGCCCCATTTCCTTGGCGATCTGCACCACGGTATCGCGGGTGATGCCCTCCAGCGCGCTGGTCAGGTCCGGAGTGTACAGCTTGCCCTTGCGGATGATGAAGATGTTTTCACCGGAACCTTCCGCCACGAAACCGTCCACGTCCAGCAGCAGCGCCTCGTCGTAGCCGTCGGCGGTGGCTTCGTTGTTGGCCAGGATGGAGTTCATGTAGTTGCCGTTGGCCTTGGCCTTGCACATGGTGATGTTGACGTGGTGGCGGGTGAAGGAGGAGGTCTTCACGCGTATGCCTTTTTCCAGGCCTTCGTCGCCCAGGTAGGCGCCCCAGGGCCAGGCGGCCACGATCACGCGCACGTCGTTCTTCAGCGGCGCCACGCCCAGCTTGCCGGAGCCGTAGAAGGCCATCGGGCGGAAATAGCAGGATTTCAGGCCGTTGGCCTTGACCACGTCCAGATGGGCCTGGCTGATCTGCTCCGGCGTGAACGGCAGCTGCATGCCCAGGATCTTGGCGGAGCGGAACAGCCGCGCGGTATGGTCTTCCAGACGGAAGATGGCCGGGCCCTTGGGGGTTTCGTAGGCGCGCACGCCTTCGAACACGCCCATGCCGTAGTGCAGGGTGTGGGTCAGTACATGGGTGGTGGCGTCGCGCCAGTCAACCAGTTTGCCGTCATACCAGATATATCCGTCACGATCAGCCATCGACATCTTGGTGTTCTCCAATATTGTGTTTTCGTTTTGCGGGTTGGGCCGGATGCGGTCCGGCCTTATCCAATGAGTTTATCTCGCCGCCATGACGCTGTGAACCGTTTGTCAGGAAAAATTGAGCGCTTGCTCGAATACGCGTTGCCACAACGCTCGGCATTGGCTGTAGTCCTCCAGCAAGGCGGCGTCCGGCGCCACGGTCTGGCGTTCGTTGAGCCGGGCGGAGTGCTGCAGCCGGCGGTAGTGGCGGTAGGCGTCGCGCGCGGCTTCGGCGTCGGCGGCGGGGATCAACCCGGCTTCGGCGGCGGTGGCCAGCAGCGCGATATTGCCGGCGTTGGCGGTCAGCGCCGGCAGCGCGTGGGCGTGGGCCAGAATCAGGTATTGGACCAGGAATTCGATGTCTATGATGCCGCCGCGCGCGTTCTTGGGGTCTTCATCGCGGGCGGGGTGGCTGTCCAGCATGCGCTGGCGCATCGCCAGCACTTCATCGCGCAGCGTGGAGAGATCGCGCCTGCGGGTCAGGATGGCGTGGCGCTCCTGCTCGAACTGGGCGCCGACTTCGGCGTCGCCGGCCACGTAGCGGGCGCGGGTCAGCGCCTGGTGTTCCCAAACCCAGGCCTGCTGCTCCTGATACTGACGGAAGGCGTTGACCGAGCTGACCAGCAGGCCGCTGGCGCCGTTGGGGCGCAGCCGCAGGTCGATGTCGTAGAGCACGCCGGCGGCGGTGGCGCTGGTCAGCCAGGTGGACATCTTGCGCGCCAGCCGCGAGTACAGCTCGGCGGCGTCCGGATGTTCGTCGTCGTAGAGGAAGATCAGGTCCAGGTCCGAGGCGTAGCCCAGTTCTTTGCCGCCCAGCTTGCCGTAACCGATGATGGCGAAGCGCGGCGTGTCGCAGTGGCGGCTGGGGATGTCCAGCCAGGCGTGGCGCAGCGTGGCCGCCAGCACGATGTCGGCGAGCAGCGACAGTTGGTCGGACAGCGCCTCCACCGTCCACATGCCGGCCAGGTCTTGCGCCACCAGGCGGAAGGATTGCGCGTGTTGGAAATGGCGCAGCGCGTCCATCTTGGCTTCCACGTCGCCGTGGGCCTGGCTCAGTTGCTGTTCCAGCTGTGCTTCCAGCTGCGGCCAGTCCGGCGTGGCGTAGAGCACGCGCGCGTCCAGCAGTTCGTCCAGCAGTATCGGGTGGCGGGTCAGATAGCCGGAGACCCAGGCGCTGGACGAGTAGAGCGAGGCCAGCCGCTGCAGGGTCTGCGGGTATTCGGTCAGCAGCGCCAGGTAGGAGGCGCGGCGGCTGATCGCTTCCATCAGCGCGATGATGCGCGCCAGCGTGGCGTCGGCGTTGTCGAAGCGGGAAGCGACCTCGATCAGCGCTGGCATCAATTGGTCGAACTGCTTGCGGCCGTTCAGCGGCATCTGCTGGTAGCGCTGTCCCTGGGCCAGGCTTTGTAACTGGCGCGCCACTTGTTCCGGTTCAGAGAAGCCCAGCGCTTGCAGTTTTTCCACCGGCAGGCAGTCGGCGATGTCCAGCCACAGCTCGGAGAGCGGATGATCGGCGGCGCCCTCGGTGGGCAGGATGAACACTTGCTCGAAGTGGCGGGTGACCTTGCGGCGCTGCTGGTTGAGCCGATTCATGAACTGTTCCCAGTCGGCGCAGCCCATGCTGGCGGCGATGCGGGCGCGGTTGTCGGCGCCGCTGGGCAAGGTTTGGGTTTGTTGATCGTCCAGATATTGCAGCCGGTGTTCCAGATTGCGCAGAAAGGCATAGGCCTCGAGCAGCTCGGTGACGGCGGCGGGCTCCAGCAGCCGCAGTTCGCCCAGCCGGCGCAGCGTTTCGCGAGTGCCGCGCAGTTGCAGGCTGCGGTCGCGGCCGCCGCGTATCAGCTGGAACACTTGGGCGATGAACTCCACTTCGCGGATGCCGCCGGGCCCCAGCTTGATGTTGTCGGCCATGTCGCGGCGCGCCACTTCGCGGCGAATCTGCGCATGCAGTTCACGCATCGCGCCGTAGGCGCTGTAGTCCAGGTATTTGCGGTAGATGAAGGGCCGGGCCATGTCGGCCAGCGCCGCCGCGTCGCCGCTGAGCGCCCTGGCCTTGATCCAGGCGTAGCGCTCCCATTCCCGGCCCTGGCTCAGCAGGTAGTTTTCCAGCGCGGCGAAACTCATCGCCAGCGGGCCGGAATCGCCGTAGGGCCGCAGCCGCATGTCGACGCGGAACACCTGGCCGTCGGCGGTGACGTCGTTGAGCAGGGCGATCAGCTTCTTGCCCATCTGAGTGAAGTATTCGTGGTTGCTGATGCTGCGGCCGCCATGGTGGCCGCCGTCGGTGTCGCCGCTCTCGGGGTAGATGAAGATCAGGTCGATGTCGGAGCTGACGTTGAGCTCGCCGCCGCCCAGCTTGCCCATGCCGATGACGATCAACTGCTGGACCTCGCCGCTATCCTCGCCTATCGGCTGGCCGTAGTGGGCGAGGCCGGCGCGCGCCGAGGCCAGCGCCCGTTCTACGGCGAAATCGGCCAGCGCGCTGACGGTGGACACCACCTCGTCCAGGCTTGCCAGGCCGTTGAGGTCGCGGCAGATCAGCCGCGCCACCACCGCCTGGCGCAGCCGCCGCAGCGCCGGCGCCAGCCCTTCGGCGTCGCTCAGCGCCTGCCAGTCGGCGAAGGCTTCCATCTCAGCCGCGTCAAAAGGCTGGCCTAGCCGGGCTTGCAGCCGCTTCAGCTCCTCGGGGCGGGCGGTCAGCAAACGCTGCAGATAGTGGGAGAACTCGCGGCTGCGGGCAATGGCAGCGGCCGTGTTTGCTGGCATAATAGGCCTCTACGGCATGTCAATTCTTGATGGCCACATTGTAACGGTTTGCCGCATTTGGAAAAGCTCTTCTCCGTTCTGTCCCATATCCATGTGATCAAGGTCCTGAAACGGACCTGTGCGCTGTTGGGAATGGCCATCGCCGCCGCCTTGACGCTGCTGCTGGTAGCGTTCTGCGCGTTCACTTTCTGGGTGCTGCCCAATCTGGCCCAGTTTCGCCAGCCGCTGGAGCGCTATCTGAGCCAGTCGCTGGGACGGCCGGTGCAGGTGGCGGCCTTGTCCGGCGAGTGGCTGACCGTGGGGCCGCGTTTCGAGCTGGGCGGCGTCACCATCGCCAATCCGCAGGACGGCAAGGCGCTGACCTTGCGCCAGGTATCGCTGGAGCCGTCGTGGCGTTCCTTGCTGGCCTTGGAGCCGCGGCTGGCCAGCGTGGTGGTCAAGGGGCCGACGGTGGAGCTGCTGCGCTCGCGCCAGGGCGTGATCTATCTGAACGGTTTCGATCTGACTTCCGGCCCGTCCGACAGCGGCCTGGGCAATTGGCTGCTGCGTCAGCCCAGCCTGGAAATCAGCGATGCGCGGCTGAGCTGGCAGGATGAGCTGCTGGGCCTGCCGCGGCTGGACCTGAGCCAGGGCCAGCTCAAGCTGAGCGCCGGCCTGCTCGGTCACAACCTGAAGCTGTCGGGCCAGCCGGCGGCGTCCTTGGGCAAGGGCTTTGATCTGACTGCGTCCTGGCGCGGCGACGACATCGCCGCCTGGCAGCAGTGGTCGGGCTCGCTCAAGGTGGCGCTGGACGGCGCCAAGGTGGGCTCGTGGACGCGTTATCTGCAGCAATTGGGCATGCTGCGCAGCGGCGAGGGCAGTGGCACGGTGGAGATGTCCTTCTCCGACGGCGCCATCGATGGGCTGACCGCCAATGTCAATGTCCACGACGCAGCGTACACGCCGCCGGATTCGCATGAATTGGTGCTGCCGCGGTTGCAGGGCGAATTGCAGCTGACGCGCCAACTCAGTGGCAGCTACAAGGTCAAGGCCAGCCGGCTCACCCTGGCCAGCGCCAGCGGCCTGGCCTTCGACAACTCCAATATCGACGGCGAGTGGCGCTATGGCGCGCAGGGTTTCGGCCAGCTGACGCTGGACAATGTCGATCTAGGTCATCTGACCCCCTTCATTCACGCGCTGGGCGCCGATCGCAACCCGCTGTTCGCGCGTTTCTCGCCCAGCGGCGCCTTGCGCGACCTGACCGTCAGCTGGAAGGGCGCGCTGGAAGCTCCCAAGGCGTTCAAGCTCAAGTCCCGCTTCGAGAAACTGGCCTGGCAGCCTTTCGATGGCCTGCCCGGCGTGGCTGGCGTCAGCGGCGCGATCAACTTCGACGAAAACGGCGGCCGGCTGCAGCTGGACACCGGCAAGTCCCAGGTCAGCTATCCCTCGGTGTTCGTCGCGCCGCTGGCTTTCGACAAGCTGACCGCCGATGTGGGCTGGCAGCGGCAGGGACAGGCCGTGACCTTGGATTTCCGCCGGGTCGATTTCTCCAACGCCGAGCTGTCCGGCAGCCTGCAGGGCAGTTACCGCCATCAGGGCGAAGGCGCCGGCGTCGCCGATTTGCGCGCCAGCATCGCCGGGGTGCCGGCGGCCAGGGTGGTGGATTATCTGCCGACCGAGGTCGGCGAACACACCATGCGCTGGCTGCGCCAGGCGCTACAGGGCGGGCAGCTGCGCCAGGCGACAATGAAGCTGCGCGGCGATCTGGAGCAGTTTCCCTTCGTCGGCGGCAAGGGCGGCGAGTTTCTGGTGGAAGCCGAAGTGGAGCGCGCGCGTCTCAGCTATCAGCCGGGCTGGCCGCGCATTGACGACATTGATGCCCAATTGCTGTTCCACAATGAGCGCATGGAAGTGAACGCGCGCCATGCCAGCACCGTGGGCGTGCCGCTGAGTGGCGTCAAGGCGGTGATCGCCCATCTGGGCGCCGAGGTGCCCATGCTGACGGTGGAGGGCCGCGCGGCCGATCGCCTGCAGCGCATGCTGGCCTTCACCACCCAAAGCCCGGTGGATGGTTGGCTGGACGGCTTCACCGGCCAGATCGAGGCCGGCGGCGACGCCAGCCTTGATCTGAAATTGACGATACCGCTGGCCGGAGAGCAAGGCGTGGCGGTGCGCGGCGATCTTCACTTCGCCGACAACGCGCTGCGCTTCAAGTCCCTGCCGATTCCGCCGCTGAGCAAGACGCGCGGCCGGCTGACCTTTACCGAGCGCGGCGTGGACAGTCCCGGCCTGCAGTTCGTCGGCTTTGGCGGGCCGTTCCAGCTGAAGGCCAATACCGGCGTCGATAAGCGCATGCGTTTCGAACTGACCGGCCAGGCCGATTCGCGCCAAGTGTTGCAACAATATCTGCCGGCGCTGGCGCCGCGGGCGGCGGGCAAGTCAGGCTATCGCGCGCAGTTCGTCGTCAAGCAGGGCCTGGAAAGCTTGGCCGTGAGCTCGGATCTGCAAGGCACCGGCTTCGATTTGCCAGCGCCGCTGGCCAAGGCCGCCGCCGCGGCGCTGCCTTTGCAATTGCAGCTGCGGCCGCAGCAGATGCGCGGCGTCCAGACCCAGCGGCTGGAGTTCAGCCTGGACGGCATGCTCAGCGGCCGCTTGCGGTTGGACGAGCACGGCGAGTTGCAAGCCGGCGCGCTGGGCGTCGGCCGCGCGCCGGGAGAGCCGGTGGCGACTGGATTGGCGGTGCGGGTGGCGCAGCCCAAGGTGGTGCTGGAGGATTGGCTGAAGCTGGCCGACGGCGCTCAATCCGCGAGCGGAGAGCCAGCGGCGCTGCCGGCGGTGCAGCTGGAACTGGATACGCCGGAGCTGGTGTTGCCCGGCCTGAGCCTGCATAAGGTGAACGCCAAGCTGGGCAACCGCGAATTGTCCAAGGCCTGGACCATACAGCTGCGTTCCAATGAGATGAGCGGCGATGCCAGTTATCGGCCGGAAGGCGACGGCCTGCTGCAGGCCAATCTCAGCCGGCTGGCCTTGAGCCTGCCGGCGGACAAGAAGGAGGGCGCGGCTGACAGCAAGGCGACGGACGAGGCGTCGATGCTGAACCGCAAATTGCCGGACATGAAGGTGCGCGTCGGCGAACTGGTGCTGCAAGGACGCTCGGTGGGCCGGCTGGAGCTGGAGGCGCGCCGCGACGGCAGTGTCTGGCAGATGGCCCCGCTGCGGCTGACCACCAACGACGGCACGCTGAAGGCCACGGTGCGTTCGGACGCGCGCGGCGCCGGCAATGTCGACGCCCGTTTCGAACTGAATGTCAGCGATGCCGGCAAGCTGCTGACGCGGCTGGGCCAGGGCGAGATTTTCCGCAACGGCCAGGGCACGCTCAGCGGCCGCTTGAATTGGCCCGGCGGCCTGGGGGATCTGGATTTGGCCAAAGTGTCCGGCGAATTGGCGCTAGACTTCAAGGATGGACGCTTCGCCAAGGTGGACCCGGGCGTGGTCAAGCTTTTGGGCGCGCTCAGCCTGCAGTCGCTGCCGCGCCGCATCCGCCTGGACTTCACCGATGTGTTCAGCGACGGTTTCGCCTTCGACACCCTCAAGGGCGAGGCGCAGGCGCGCAACGGCCTGTTCACCTCCCCCAAGGTGGAGATGAAGGGGCCGGGCGCGGAAGTGACGATTTCCGGAGTGCTGGATCTGGGCAAGGAGAGCCAGGCCTTGAAGGTGCATGTGCTGCCGCGCTTGGCTGAGAGCGTGGCGCTGGCGGCGGGCGCGGCCCTGCTCAATCCGGTGGTGGGCATCGCCACGCTGGCGGCGCAGAAAGTGCTGCGCGATCCGGTGGGCCGCATCCTGTCGGTGGATTACGAAGTGAGCGGCTCACTGCGCGATCCCAAGGTGGTGCGCACCGCGATCGGTCCGATACAGCAGAACAAAGGGGGAAAACCATGAAGCAGAAATTTTTGGCGGCGGCGGTGCAGATGGTGTCCGGCTCCGACGTGGACGCCAATGTGCGCCGCGCCGCGCATTGGGTGGCGGAAGCCGCGGCCCAGGGCGCGCGGCTGGTGGTCCTGCCCGAGTATTTTTGCCTGATGGGACGGCAGGAAACCGACAAGGTGGCCGTGTGCGAAGCCTATGGCGACGGTCCCATCCAGCAGGCGCTGGCGCGGATGGCGCGGGAGAACCGCGTGTGGCTGGCCGCCGGCACCGTGCCACTGCGCAGCCCGGAGCCGCAGCGGGTGTTGAACACCACCTTGCTGTTCGACCCGGACGGCGAGGTGCGCGCGCGCTACGACAAGATCCATCTGTTCGGCTTCTCCGGCCTGGGCGAGAGTTATTGCGAATCCAACACCATCCGTCCGGGCGAGCAGCCGGTGAAAGCGGACCTGGGCTTCGCCGAGATGGCCTTCGGCATCTGCTACGATCTGCGCTTTCCCGAGCTGTTCCGCCAGTTGTCGCCCTATGATCTGATGATTTTGCCGGCGGCCTTCACCGCCACCACCGGCGAGGCGCATTGGGAGCCCTTGCTGCGCGCGCGCGCGATAGAGAATCAGAGCTATGTGCTGGCCTCGGCGCAGGGCGGAGAACACGACAACGGCCGCAAGACCCACGGGCATTCGATGATCATCGATCCCTGGGGCCGCGTGCTGGCCGAAATAGACAAGGGCGAGGGCGTGATCCTCGCCGAAATCGACCCGACATTGATCCAGTCGGTGCGCACCCGCCTGCCGGCGCTGGCGCACCGCGTACTCGCGTGAAAGAACCCGACACTATGCAAGATGCTTTCTCCGCGGCAGACAGCCTGCTGCTCAAGCCTTACGGTCTGGACGAGGCGGCTTTGGAAGCCACGCTGGCGCGCATGCGCCACCACGCCATCGACTACGCCGACCTCTATTTTCAATACACCCGCAGCGAGGCCTGGAGCCTGGAAGAGGGCATCGTCAAGTCCGGAAGCTTCAGCATCGATCAAGGCGTGGGCGTGCGCGCGGTGGCCGGCGACAAGACCGCCTTCGCCTATTCCGACGCCATCAGCCTGGAGGCCCTGAGCCGCTCCGCCGACGCGGTGCGCGCCATCGGCCAGGCGGGCGGCGACGGTTCCGCCGGCGCGCAGACCCTGCGCGCGCCCAAGCCGCTGTATCCGGCGCTGGACCCGTGTCACAGCCTGGAAGCGGCGGCCAAGGTGGCCTTGCTGGAAAAAGTGGAGCGGATGGCCCGCGCCTTGGACCCGCGGGTGATCCAGGTGATGGCCGGCATGGCCAGCGAATACGATGTGGTCTACGTGGCGCGCCACGACGGCGTGCGCGCCGCCGACGTGCGGCCGTTGGTGCGGCTGTCGGTGTTGGTGATCGCCGAACAAAACGGCCGCCGCGAGCAGGGCTCCAGCGGCGGCGGCGGCCGCTTCGACCTGGCCTACTTCGACGACGAGGTGCTGGAGCGCTATGCGCGCCAGGCGGTGCATCAGGCGCTGACCAATCTGGATTCGCGGCCGGCGCCGGCCGGCCAGATGACCGTGGTGCTGGGGTCGGGCTGGCCCGGCGTGTTGTTGCACGAGGCGATAGGTCATGGCCTGGAAGGCGATTTCAACCGCAAGGGCACTTCGGCCTTTTCCGGCAAGATCGGCCAGCGGGTGGCGGCGAAGGGCGTCACGGTGGTGGACGACGGGGTGATGGAGGAGCGGCGCGGCTCGCTGGCGATAGACGACGAGGGCAATCCCACTCAGCGCACCGTGCTGATCGAGGATGGCGTGCTCAAGGGCTATATGCAGGATGCGATGAATTCGCGCCTGATGCAGGTGGGCGCCACCGGCAACGGCCGTCGCGAGTCCTACGCCCACATCCCGATGCCGCGGATGACCAATACCTATATGCTGGCCGGCCAGCACGATCCGCAGGAAATCATCGCCTCGGTCAAGGACGGCTTGTACGCGGTCAATTTCGGCGGCGGCCAGGTGGACATCACCAGCGGCAAGTTCGTGTTTTCGGCGTCGGAAGCCTGGCGCATCGAAAACGGCAAGCTCAGCTACCCGGTCAAGGGCGCCACCCTGATAGGCAACGGGCCGGACGTGCTCAACTACGTCAGCATGATAGGCAATGATTTGCAGCTGGATCAGGGCGTCGGCGTCTGCGGCAAGGAAGGCCAGAGCGTGCCGGTGGGCGTGGGCCAGCCCACGCTGCGCATAGACGGAGGGCTGACCGTGGGCGGCACCGGCGGCTAAGAACCTGTTCAAAGTCTGCTGCGCTTCGGCGATACGGCGTTGAAAACGAGCTCAAAATGCTCATGTACCACTTGTACATTCCGCTTTTTCACTCGTTTTCGCCTTGTCTCGCTCTTGCTCGCGAGACTTTGAACAGGCTCAAAGAACCTATGTAAACAGGTTCTTTGAGAAAGGCGAAGCGCTGGAGCTTCGCCTTTTTTTTGGGTCTATTTTCAAATTGAACAAGCAGATCATCCAAATTTAAAGCCAATTATCAAATTCCTTGGGCGGCGACACAATGCGCTGGTCCGGTGTCGCCGTGTTGGCGACGCCGCAATCGGGAGACGATGATGAAAGCTTTGACCTTGGCGCTGGGCTTTGGCCTGGCCTTGAGCACGGCCTTCGCCGGCGCGGCGGAAAACCTGCCGCAGCCGGCACGGGTGTGGGCGGACCGCCCGGCCGGCAGCGTGGCGGCGGTGAAACTGGCCGCATTGCGCTACGCGGCATTCTGGAACAGCGGCGATCCGCGCTACGCCGAGCTGGCGCTGGACCCCGACTTCATCGACCGCACTCTGCCCGCCGGCCGTCAGCAGGGCGTGGCCGGGCCCTTGCAGGCTTCGCGCCAGTTCCGTGCCGCGGTGCCGGATTTGAAGGTGGACGTCACCGATATGGTGCTGGCCGGCGACCGCGTCGCGCTGCGCCTGCATTTCCAGGGCCATTTCAGCGGCCGCTTCGGCGATGTGCAAGGCCAGGGCCAACCGGTGGAGTTCCAGGCCTTCGACCTGTACCGCGTCAAGAACGGCCGCATCGCCGAGAACTGGCACCTGGAAGACAATCTGACCCTGATGCAGCAATTGGGCGTGGTGAAGCCATGAGCGCGGCGGCCTTTTCTTTCCACGGCCAGGTCGTGGCGGTGCTGGGCGGCGGCTCCGGCATCGGTCGAGCGGTGGCGGACGCGGCCGTGGCGGCCGGCGCGAGGGTCTATGTGCTGGGACGTAGCGCCCAATCCGAGGCGGATCGCGAAGGTATACAGGCGGACATTACCGACAGCCGGGCATTGGCCCGGGCCTTCGCCGACATCGGCCGCATCGATCACCTGGTGCTGACCGCAGGCGCCCGGGTCGGCGCGCCGGCCTTGGCCGAGTTGAGCGAGGAGGCCTTGCGGCAGACTTTCGACGTCAAGCTGTTCGGTAGCCTGCTGGCGCTGCGCGAGGCCTTGCCCTATCTGGCGGAGCGGGCGTCGGTGACCTTCACCTCCGGCCTGTTGGCGCGCAAATTCTCCAGCGGCGGCCTGCTGAAAAGCACGGTCAACGCCGCGCTGGAGGCGGCGGCCAAGAATCTGGCCAAGGAGCTGGCGCCGCGCCGCGTCAACGTGGTCAGCCCCGGCGTGGTGGACACCGAGCTATGGGGCGAGGCCGGCTCGGCCGCGCGTCAGGCGACGCTGGCCCGCATCGGCCAGGGCCTGCCCGTCGGCCGCGTCGGTCAGCCGCGGGAATTGGCGCAAGCCTATCTGCTGGCGATGGCCAACGGCTTCATCACTGGCGCGGTGCTGGACGTGGAGGGTGGGGCCTTGTTGTAGGCCCGCCCCAAGAGAGAGGACTCGAGATGTCCGATACCCTACCCATCAATCGTCGCCAGTTCCTGGCCGGCGCGGCCGCGGGCAGTACCGCGCTGATGCTGGCGCACGGCGCGGCGCTGGCGGCGACAGGAGCAAGCAAGATGACGGCAACTTCAACAAGCGACGGCGCTTTCTGGCCGAATGGCGCCCGCCTGGCGATTTCGATTTCCATGCAGTTCGAGGCCGGCGCGCAGCCGGAGCGCGGCGCCAGTGGGCCGTTTCCGCCGCTGGACCCCAAGTACGCGGATCTGCCGATGCAAAGCTGGTACGACTATGGCGTGAAGGAGGGCATTCCGCGGTTGCTGGATTTGTGGGACCGCACCGGGGTCAAGGTGACTTCGCACATGGTGGGGCAGGCGGTGGACCGCAGCCCGCGGCTGGCGCGCGAGATCGTGGCGCGTGGCCACGAGGCGGCGGCGCACGGCCAAACCTGGGAGCCACAATACCCGATGACGCCGGAGCAGGAACTGGCGGCCTACAGCGCCAATATCGCCAGCATCGAGCGCGCCACCGGCACGCGGCCGGTGGGCTTCAACGCCTTCTGGCTGCGCGGCACGCCCAATACCCTGAGCATTCTGCAGCAGCTGGGCTTTCTCTATCACATCGACAACGTCAGCCGCGACGAGCCGTTCACGGTGGCGGTCAAGGGCAAGCCGTTCGTGGTGGTGCCCTATACCTTGCGCAACAACGACATCGTGCGTTTCGATTCGCCGGCGTTGAGCAATGAGGCTTATCTGTCGGACCTGAAGGCCGAATTCGACGTGCTCTACGCCGAGGCGGGTTCGCGGCGGCGGATGATGTCGATCAGCACCCACGACCGCATTTCCGGCTCGCCGGCGCGGGTCAAGGCGCTGGAGCAGTTCATCCGCTATGCGCAGGGCCATGCTGGCGTCGCCTTCATGCGCAAGGATGAGATCGCGCGCTACGCCTTGCAGGCGGACAAGGTGCCGGCGGACTGAGTTCTTGAGTCGCGTTCCCAAACCGCGGGACGGCCATTGGCCGCGCCGCGGTTTTCTTAGAACCTGTTTACGATCTCGCGAGCTAAGGCGAGACAAGGCGAAAACGGTTGAAGAAGCGGAATGTACAGGTGGTACATGAGCATTCTGAAAGCGTTTTCAACGCCGTATCGCCGACGCGCAGCAGATCGTAAACAGGTGCTTACAATTGGGCGCCGGCCTCCGGCAGCAGGGCGGTGGCCGGCAGCGTCGACAGCCGCTCGCGCAGGAAGTCGATCAGCCGGCGGATGCGCAGCGGTTGGCCGCGCTGGCCGGGGTAGAGCAGGTGCAGCGGCGCGCTGTCGGTGAAGTATTCGTCCAGCACCGTGAGCAGGCGGCCCTGGCGCAGATCGTCGGTGATGTCCAGCAGCGATTTGTAGGCGAAGCCCTGGCCTTGCAGCGCCCAGCGGCGGATGACCTCGCCGTCGTTGCTCTGCTGCGCGCGCTCCAGCCGCAGCGCGCGGCGCTGGCCGTGCTCACGATAAGGCCATTCGTGCATCGGGCCGTCGCCGGTGACCAGGGTCAGCGTCGGCAGTTCGGTCAATTGCCGCGGATGGCTGGGCATGCCGGTGCGCGCCAGCAGCGCCGGCGCGGCGCAGACCACGCGGCGGCTGGCGGCCAGTTCGCGCGCGATCAGGCCGCTGTCCGCCGGCTGGCCGTAGCGGATGGCGATGTCGATGTCCTCGCCGATCAAGTCGGCCGGGGTGTCGTCCAGCTGCAAGGCGAAATGCACCGCCGGGTGCAGGCGGCGGAATTCGTCCAGGCAGTCCAGCAAGGCGTGGCGGCCCAGGTCCGAAGGCGCCGACAGCCGGATCAGGCCGCTGAGTTCGCGCTGCTCGCGCTGCAGCCGGTCCTGGCCTTGCTGCAGGGTGTCCAGCGCGCGCTGGCAGTGGTCGCGGAACACTTCGCCGGCCTCGGTCAGCCGCAGCTGGCGGGTGGTGCGCTGGAACAGCCGGCTGTCCAGCGCGGCCTCAAGCCGCTGGATGCAGGCGCTGGCGGCGGCGGGGGACAGGCCTTGCTTGCGGCCGGCGGCGGAGAAGCTGCCCAGCTGGGCGGCGTCGAGGAAGAGGCGTAGGTCGTTGAGTCGATCGAGCATGAGCATGGCCGGGCGCGGCTGCGCCCGGGCGGGGAGGGGTTTAAATGGTTTCGGTATTGGCCAGCAGCCATTCGCGCGCCGCGCTGTCCACCAGCGGCAGCAAGCGCGCGCGCACTTCCTCGTGGTATTGGTTCAGCCAGTCCATCTCGGCGCGGGACAGCAGGTTGAAGTCCAGGCAGCGGGTGTCGATGGGGCACAGGGTCAAGGTTTCGAAGCGCAGGAAGTCGCCGAACTCGTTCTGCGACGAGGCCACGTTCAGCACCAGGTTCTCGATGCGCACACCCCAGCGGCCCGGGCGATAGACGCCGGGTTCGATCGAGGTGACCATGCCTTCCTGCATCGCCATATTGGCGTCCGGCACCGCGCGGGAAATGCTTTGCGGGCCTTCGTGCACATTGAGGAAATAGCCGACGCCGTGGCCGGTGCCGTGGCCGAAGTCGATGTCCTGCTGCCACAGCGGCGCGCGCGCCAGCGCGTCCAGCATAGGCGACAGGGTGCCGCGCGGGAAATGGGCCATGGACAGGCCTATGGTGCCTTTCAGCACCAGGGTGAAGTCGCGCTTCTGCTCGGCGGACGGCGCGCCGACCGCCACCACGCGGGTGATGTCGGTGGTGCCGCCCAGGTATTGGCCGCCGGAGTCTATCAGCAGCAGGCCGTCGCCCTTGATGTCGCTGTGGGCGGCTGCGGTGGCGTGGTAGTGCGGCAGCGCGCCGTTGGCGTTGAAGCCGGCGATGGTGCCGAAGCTGGGCGACACGAAGCCGGGCCGGCGCGCGCGCGCGGCGGTGATTTCCTCGTCTATGGTCAGCTCGGTGACGCGGCTGCGGTTGACCTCGCCTTCGAACCAGGCGAAGAACTCGCACAGCGCCGCGCCGTCCTGTTCCATCGCGCGGCGGATGTGGGCGGCCTCTTCCTCCGTCTTGCAGGACTTGAACAGGGTGCTGGGATTGATCGCCTCGATCACGCGGGCGGCCGGATTGACCGCCTGGCGCAGGCCCAGGGTCACGCGGCGCGGGTCCAGCAGCAGGCTGGCGCCGGCCGGCAAGGCGGCGAGCGCCGGCTTGGCCTGGGCGTAAGGCCGCACTTCGACGCCGTCGGCCGCCAGTTGGGCGCGCAGCTCGGCGGAAACCTTGCCTTCGCCGACGAAGAGGGTGGCCTGCTGACGGCTCAGCAGCGCGTGGCTGATGAAGACCGGATTGTAGTTGACGTCGCTGCCGCGCAGATTGAAGCTCCAGGCGATGTCGTCCAGCGTGGACAGGAAGTGCCAGTCGGCGCCGGCCTCGTCCATGGCGGCGCGTAAGCGCGCCAGCTTGTCGGCGCGGCTTTGCGGCGCGAAGGCCGGTTCATGCTGATAGACCGGCGCGTCCGGCAGCGGCGGGCGCTGCGGGTCGATGGCGTCTATCAGGTCCAGATCGGTGCGCAGCCGGGCGCCGGCCTGCTCCAGCGCGGCTTGCAGCGCCTTGGCCGCGGCCAGGCCCAGCGAATCGCCGTCCACCGCCAGCGTCTGGCCGGTGCTCAGGGTCTTGGCGATCCAGCCCAGGTGATCGGCGCTGGCGGCGCTGACGATCTTGACCAACTGGATGCCGCTGCCGGCCAATTCGGCCTCCGCTTGAACCCAGTAGCGGCTGTCGGCCCAGACGCCGGCGAAGTTGTGGGTGACGATCAGCGTGCCCATGGAGCCGGTGAAGCCGGACAGCCATTGGCGGGCCTGCCAGCGCGCCGGCAGGTATTCCGACAGATGCGGGTCCGAGGAGGGCACCAGACAGGCGTCGACGCCGGCGTTCTTCATGGCGGCGCGCAAGGAGGCGATGCGTTGCGGAATGGTGTCCAATTGCGGGGTTGCGAGGGTGTTCATGCCGGCTCCGGGGGATGTATGCCATGCATTCTGTGGCTAATGAAACCGGGGCGCAAGAGTATGAGCATAGCTGATGATTGCCATGTCATTTTTTGAGCCGGCACGATGGCCGCCGACAGGTCTATACTGGAGCCGGCATCGGCGCCGCCGATGCACGCCAAGGAGCTGATCATGAGTAAATCAAGACACAGCAGCAAGGAAGCCAAAAAACAGCCGTTGCTGACGCCCAAGGAAAAACGGGCAGCCAAGCATCAGAAGAAACACGGGCCGGATGGCGCGCCCATCATTGTGCCTCACTAAGGCGAGCGCCGCGGCGATGCGGCTGCCTTGATGTGCTGAGCGCCTCGCTGATTTTGATCCGTGCGCTGTTTCCATTCACGGTCCATGCGACCGTCCACGCCGGCCAGCGGGCCGGCCAATCGCCCAAACCTCCTGCCGCTGTGGTCAGGAGGTTTTTGTTTGCTGCGTTGAGTCAGGGCGAAGGCATGCACGCGCGGCCAAAATATGCCTTCTTGATTTTTTGCGGCGGAGACGATAGCTTTACTGGCTTTATTCGGGGCCGGCCGCAGTGAGCGCGGCAGGGGTAAGGGAAAGCGATGCAACAAGCCATCGAGGCGGCGGGTTATCACGCCCATGTGTATTTCGACACGGCGCAGCAAGCCGCGGCGCGGCGGCTGCGCGAGGCGGTGGCGCAGCGCTTTGCCGTGGAATTGGGACGCTGGCGCGAGCAGGCTTACGGGCCGCATCCGGTGGGCGCGTATCAGATCGCTTTCGCACCGGCCTTGTTCGGCCAGATCGTGCCGTGGCTGATGCTGAACCGGGAGGGGCTGAGCGTGTTGTTGCATCCGCTGACCGGCGACGATGTCGAGGACCACAGCGATTTCGCCATGTGGCTGGGCGCGCCGCTGGAATTGAACATGGACTTTCTACGCCAGCACGGCGACAACGGGCGCTCGGGCTAGTCCGACGGGCGCGGCCAAAACAAAACCCACCGGCCTGAGCCGGTGGGTTTTGTGATTGACGGGTACCGGTTTTAGCGCCGTTCCACCGCCAGCGCCACGCCCATGCCGCCGCCTATGCACAGCGTGGCCAGGCCCTTCTTGGCGTCGCGACGCTGCATTTCATGCAGCAGGGTGACCAGCACGCGGCAGCCGGAGGCGCCGATCGGGTGGCCCAGCGCGATGGCGCCGCCGTTGACGTTGACCTTGTCCGGGCCCCAGCCCAGTTCGCGCGCCACGCCCAGCGCCTGGGCGGCGAAGGCTTCGTTGGCTTCCACCAAATCCAGCTCTTCCACGGTCCAGCCGGCCTTGTCCAGTGCCTTGCGGGTGGCGGCCACCGGGCCTATGCCCATGATTTCCGGCGCGCAGCCGGTCAGCGCGTAGCCCTTGATCGCGGCCAGCGGCTTCAGACCCAGCTGGTCCGCCTTCTGCGCCGACATCAGCAGCACCGCGGCGGCGCCGTCATTGATGCCGGAAGCGTTGCCGGCGGTGACGGTGCCTTCCTTCTTGAAAGCGGCGCGCAACTTGGCCAGGCCCTCGGCGCTGGCGTCGTGCTTGATGAACTCGTCGCTGTCGAAGGCCAGCGGATCGCCCTTGCGCTGCGGCACCAGCACCGGCGTGATCTCGTCCTTGAACTTGCCGGCTTGCTGCGCGGCGGCGGCGCGTTGCTGCGAGGCCAGCGCCAGCGCATCCTGCTCTTCGCGGCCGATGCCGTACTTTTCCGCCACGTTTTCAGCGGTGATGCCCATGTGGTAGGCATTGTAGGCGTCGGTCAGGCCGTCGTTGACCATGGTGTCGATCAGCTGGGCGTTGCCCATGCGGAAGCCGTCGCGCGAGCCGGGCAGGATGTGCGGCGACAAGGACATGCTTTCCTGGCCGCCGGCGATGACGATGTCGGCGTCGCCGTTGGCGATGGCCTGGGCGCCCAGGTGCACGGCGCGCAGGCCGGAACCGCAGACCACGTTGAGGGTGGTGGCCGGGGTGGTGACCGGCAGGCCGGCCTTGATCAGCGCCTGGCGCGCCGGGTTCTGGCCGCTGCCGGCGGTCAGCACTTGGCCGAGGATGACTTCGCTGACGTCTTCCGGTTTCAGGCCGGTTTTGGCCAGCAGCGATTTGATGACGGTGGCGCCCAATTCCGGGGCCGGGATCTTGGCCAGCGCGCCGCCAAAGCTGCCGATGGCGGTGCGGGTTGCTGCGACAATCACGACTTCCATGTTTTTCTCCGTCTCTCTCTTCAATGTGACCGCGAAGGTCGGTGTGCCGGCCAGCGCGCCGGCGGCGGGGCGGGGAGACCGCTAAAGCGCTTCGAAGCGGCTTTCAATCCCTTGCCCAAGCATCCCGCCGAAGCGCGGCAGACTTTGAACCGTTTTTCTTAGAGCCTGTTTATGATCTCGCGAGCTAGGGCGAGACAAGGCGAACACGAGCGAAAAAGCGGAATGTACTCGTGGTACATGAGCATTTTGAGCTCGGTTTCAACGCCCATGTCTATCCATCCCGCCGACGCGCAGCAGAGCGTAAACAGGTTCTTATTGCAGGCTGGCCACCACGCTGGGCATGGCCTTGGCCAGCACATAGCTGCCCGGCGCCGCTTGCAGCGGCGGGAAGTCCTTGCTGCCCAAGGCCTTGGGCGCTGCGACTTTCTTGCCGGATTGCGGCGCCAGCCAGGCATCCCAGTCCTTCCACCAGCTGCCGGGGCGGCTTTCCGCGGTTTCCAGCCAGGTGTCGGCGTGTTCGGGCAGCTTGTCGTTGACCCAGTAATTGCGCTTGTCCTTGGTCACCGGATTGATCGAGCCGGCGATGTGGCCGGAAGCGCCCAGCACGAAGCGCCGCGACGGCGCGCCGGTCAGGTAGTGGATGCCGGAGTAGGCCGAGCTCCACAGCACGATGTGGTCTTCGCGCGCGGCGAAGATATAGACCGGGATATTGATCTTGGAGATGTCGATGGGCACGCCGCACAGGGTGATGGAACCCGGCTTGGTCAGCGCGTTGTTCATGTAGAACTGGCGCAGCAGGAAGGTGTGCATCGGCAGCGGCAGGTCCACCGCGTCGTTGTTCCAGTAGAGCAGGTCGAACGGCGCCGGCGTCTTGCCCAGCAGATAGTTGTTGACCACATAGTTCCACACCAGATCGTTGGCGCGCAGGCTGGCGAAGGTGCGGCCTATCTCCTTGCCGCTGATGATGCCGCCGGCGGCGATCTTGGCTTCGCGGCTGGCCACCAGGTTCTCGTCGATGAAGTAGGAGATCTCGCCCGGCTCGGCGTGATCTATCAGCGAGGTCATGAAGGTGGTGGAGTCGAAGTACTTGAGCCCGCGCGCCTGCAGCACGCACTGGGTGGTGGTCAGGATCACGCCGCCGACACAGAAGCCCAGCGCGTTCATGCTGTCCTGCTTGCTGATCTTGCGCACGGTTTCCGCCGCGGCGATCACGCCTTTCTCGATATAGCTTTCCCAGGTGAAGTGCTTCATCTCCGGTTCCGCCGAGCGCCAACTGATCAGGAACACGCGGTAGCCCTGGGCGACGAAGTGACGGACCATGGAATTGTCCGGCTGCAGGTCCATCAGGTAGTACTTGTTGATGCAGGGCGGCACGATCAGCAGCGGCTTTTCATAGACCTGGCCGGTGGTGGGGGTGTACTGGATCAGTTCGATCAAGTCGTTGCGGAACACCACTTCGCCGGGGGTGACCACGATGTTCTTGCCGATCTCGAACTGACTTTCGTCCGACATCGAGATATGGCCCTTCTGGAAGTCCTCCAGCATGTTCTTCATGCCGTCGACCAGGCTTTCGCCCTTGGTCTCTATCGCCCGTTTCATCACGTCCGGGTTGGTCAGCATGAAGTTGCTGGGGGAGACCGCGTCCAGGTATTGGCGGGTGGCGAAGGCCAGCTTGTCCTTGGCTTCTTCCTCCAACTGGGCGTTGTCCACCAGCTCGGTCATCCATTTGCTGGTGAGCAGATAGCCTTGCTTGAGGAAGTGGTAGAACGGGTGCTCGTCCCATTCCGGCGAGGCGAAGCGGCGGTCGCCCTTTTTCGCCGAGGCGTCGCCGTTGGCGGCGGGCGCCTGGCCCAGGAATTGCGACCACAGATTCATCTGCTGCTGATACAGGCTGCTTTGCCAGGCGAACAGCTGGCCGGCGTTGCTGAGCATGGCGCCCCAGGCGTTGGCCAGCGGCAGTTCAGCATTTCCAGGTTGCGGCGGCAGCGGCAGGTTGTTGACGAACTGCTGCATCCATTGTTGGTTGGCCTCGGATAGGCTGGAGAAGAAACTATCCAGCGGATTTGTACTTTCTTGGGTCAAAGCTGTCTCCTGAAACGTGCCGAAGCGTTATCGAAGCTTTCCTGCATTGGACCGTGTAACAAAATGTGCGGTCGCAAGGTACGCCATGACTGTAACAGGGTTGCATGACATTTTCACCGGGAGGAGGACGATAAGGCGCGTCGAAAGCCGCATCTTGTTGCCGCGGTGCACAATCTGCCTAGCTGTCCTTTTGGCCTGGCATGCCGAGGGGGTGGAATTTATGGGATAATCGCGAAGATTCGATTGGGGTTGAACAGAACGGGAAAGGATAGTCATGCCGGCATTCAAGGCGCGTTTGGGCGATCAGGAAGTCGCGGTGGGCAATGTCTTCTGCATCGGGCGCAATTACGCCGCGCACGCGGCGGAGTTGAACAATCCGCTGGAAGACGAGCCGCTGGTGTTCCTGAAACCGACGTCGGCGCTGGTCGGCGAGGGCGAGCCCTTGAGGCTGCCCGATTATTCCAGCGATGTTCACCACGAGTGCGAACTGGTGCTGCTGATAGGCAAGGACGGCCGCGATATCGCGGAAGCGGAAGCGCTAGGCCATGTGGCCGGCTACGGCATCGGCCTGGACATGACCGCGCGCGACGTGCAATCGGCGGCCAAGAGCAAGGGCCATCCGTGGACCAAGGCCAAGGGTTTCCCCACCGCCGCCAGCCTGTCGCGCTTGGTTCCTGCGGAACGAGTGGCCGATCCGCAGCGGCTGAGCTTTGAATTGCGCGTCAACGGCGAACTGCGCCAACAGGGCGACACCGGCTTGATGCTGTTCCCGGTGGCCGCCATCATCGCCTATCTGTCGCGGACCTATGGCCTGCAGGCTGGCGATTTGATTTATACCGGCACGCCGGAGGGCGTGGCGGCGGTGCGTTCCGGCGACCGGCTCAGCCTGAAGCTGGAGGGCCTGGCCGCCGCGGAATGGAGCGTGCTCTGATGGCGGTCGGCGCCGAGGACGACGGCAAGGTCCGTCTCGACAAATGGCTGTGGGCCGCCCGTTTCTTCAAGACCCGGCAGCTGGCGCATGAGGCGTTGGAGCTGGGGCGGGTGCTGGTCAACGGCGACCGGGTCAAGGCGTCGCGGGTGGTCAAGGAGGGCGACCAGCTGGCGATGCGCATCAATCAGCTGGAGTACCGCGTCGAGGTGCTGGCGCTGAGCACCCAGCGTCGGCCGGCGCAGGAGGCGCGGCTGCTCTACCGCGAGGAAGAGGCTTCTCAGCGCGCGCGCGAAGAGCAGGTGCTGCTATTGAAGGCGGAGCGCGCCAGTTTTCCGCATGGCGATGGCCGCCCCACCAAGAAGGCGCGCCGCGAGATCAGCAAGTTCAAAGGGCAATTTTAAGAGGCGGTTCAAAGCCCGCCGCGCCCCGCGCGCCATTCACGTTTTCAACCAGGAGCCCGTCTAGGGCCGAGCTTCAGATCATGTCGTCTTCCGCGTCACCCGCCGTATCCCTGCTGCCGTTCAGCCTGTTCTATTTCAGTTATTTCGCCTTCCAGGGCCTGTTCAGCCCGTTCTGGGGACTGTATCTGCAGTCGCTGTCCTTCTCCGCCTGGCAGATCTCGGTGCTGATGGCCTTGTCCACGCTGGCGCGCATCGTGGCGCCCGGCTTCTGGGGCTGGCTGGCGGACCGGCGCGGCCGCCGGCGCGCCATCATTCTGACGACTTCGCTGCTGTCGGCTGCGGCCTTCCTGCTGGTGGGGATGGACCGCGCTTTCTGGTGGGTGTTCGTCAGCCTGGCGGTGTCGCATTTCTTCTGGGCGGCGGCGCTGCCGCTGGTGGAGGCCAGCACCGCCCACCTGACGCGCGCTCAGCCGGGGCGTTACAGCCGGGTGCGGGTCTGGGGCTCGATAGGCTTCGTCTGTCTGGCGATGAGCGGCGGCCTGCTGCTGGACGGCATAGGCATAGGCAATCTGCCGTGGGCGCTGTGCGCGCTGCTGGCCCTGGTGGCCGTGGCGGCCTGGCGGGTGCCGGAAGTGGCCGCCGAGCGCAAGGGCGGACCATCGGTGCCGATAGCGGCCACGCTGCGGCGGCCGGAGGTGATGGCCTTGTTCGGCTGCTGCTTCCTGATGGCCTTCGCCCACGGCCCTTACTACACCTTTTTCTCCATCGGCCTGAAACAGGCGGCTTATGAGCAGGGCGCCATCGGCATGTTGTGGGGGCTGGGCGTGGTCAGCGAGGTGGCGGTATTCCTGCTGATGCCCAAGATCATGGCGCGCGCGCGTTTGGAAACGTTGATGCTGTTGTCGCTATTGGCGGCGGTGCTGCGTTTCGCGCTGATCGCCGCCGCGGCGCAGCTGGCCTGGGTGGCGATAGGCGCTCAGCTATTGCACGCGCTGACTTTTGGTCTGCACCACGCCGCTTCGGTGGGGTTGATCCACCGCATGTTCGACCAACATCACCACGGTCGCGCCCAGGGTCTGTACATCATCGCCTCCTTTGGCGTCGGCGGCAGCGCCGGTGGCCTGATCGGCGGGCTGGTATGGCCGCACGGCGGCATGGCGACGACGTTCGCGATGTCGACGGCCGCCGCCGCGCTGGGCGTGTTGCTGTGCTGGCGCTGGCTGCGGCCGGCGGCGCCTGTTCAGGCGGGCTGATCTTTCAACAGGGCCGGCGGCACGAAGTAACAGCTGTCGCCGTCGATGCCGGGCAGCTCGATTCGGCCCTGATAAAACAGGCCGATTTTCTCCAGCACGCGGATGGACGCCTGGTTGTGCGGCGCGGTGATGCCCACCACCACCGCGTGGCCCAGTTGTTCGCGGCCATGTTCAATGGCGGCCAGCGCGGCTTCGCTGGCGTAGCCGCAGCCCCAGTATTGTTCCAGGAAGGCGTAGCCTATGTCCGGGTAGGCCAGGCCATCGCGCTTGACCAGGCCGCAGATGCCGACCGGGGCGCCATCGTCCAGCCGCTCCACCAGCAAGAGGCCGTGGCCGTGCTTGCGGTAGCTGGCCTGCGGGCCTTCCTCGATATAGCGCAGCGCGCCGAGCAGGTCGTGGGCGTTCTTGTCGCCGATATTGGCGATGAAGGCTGGTTCGTTCAGCAGCTTGAGCATGAAGGGGGCGTCGCTGGCGTGCAGCGGGCGCAGTTGCAGTCTGGCGGTGGCGATGTGATGCATGGCTGGTTCGGATTTCGCGGGATGTGGTCGTAAAAAAAGCCGACGGCGCAAGCGCCATCGGCTTCGATGCTAACAGGGTGGGGGCTCAGCACTCAACAATATTCACCGGCACTTCGATGACGTTGATGGCCAGGCCGCCACGCGCGGTTTCCTTGTACTTGGTGCTCATGTCCATGCCGGTGTCGCGCATGGTCTTGATCACCCGGTCCAGCGACACGAAGTGCTGGCCGTCGCCGCGCAGCGCCATGCGCGCCGCGTTGATGGCCTTGACCGAGGCCATGGCGTTGCGTTCGATGCAGGGCACTTGCACCAGGCCGCCCACCGGATCGCAGGTCAGGCCCAGATTGTGCTCCATGCCGATCTCGGCGGCGTTTTCAACTTGTTCCGGGGTGCCGCCCAGCACTTCGGCCAAGGCGCCGGCCGCCATCGAGCAGGCCGAGCCCACTTCGCCCTGGCAGCCCACTTCCGCGCCGGAGATGGAGGCGTTGAGCTTGAACAGCACGCCGATGGCGCCGGCGGTGAGCAGGAAGCGCACGATGCCGTCGTCGCTGGCGCCGGGCACGAAGCGGGCGTAATAGTGCATCACCGCCGGGATGATGCCGGCCGCGCCGTTGGTGGGCGCGGTGACCACGCGGCCGCCGCCGGCGTTTTCCTCGTTCACCGCCAAGGCGTACAGATTGACCCAGTCCATCACCGTCAGCGGGTCGCGCAGCGCCGCCTCGGGCGAGGCCAGCAGCTTGCGGTGCATGTCGGCGGCGCGGCGCTTCACCTTCATGCCGCCGGGCAGGATGCCTTCGCGCTCGCAGCCGCGCTTGACGCAGTCCTGCATCACTTGCCAGATCTTCAGCAGCTCGGAGCGCACTTGTTCTTCGCTGCGCCAGGCCAGTTCGTTCTCCAGCATGATCTGGCTGATGGATTTGCCGTGGCGCTGACACAAGGCCAGCAATTCCGCCGCGCTCTTGAACGGATGCTTGAGTTCGGTGACGCCCGGCGGCACGAAGCCGGCGTCGATGGCGGCCTCGTCAACCACGAAACCGCCGCCCACCGAGTAATAAGCACGCTTGGACAAGCTGGCGCCAGCGGCGTCGAAGGCTTCGAAAATCATGCCGTTGGGGTGGTAGGGCAGGGTTTTCTTCTTGTGCAGCACCAGGTGCTCGCCTTCGATGAAAGGCACGGTGTGCTTGCCCAGCAGCGCGATGGCCTTGTCGGCGCGGATGGCGGCCAGCATGCCGTCCACCGCATCGGTATCGACCAGGTCGGGCTGTTCGCCCTGCAAGCCCAGCAAGACCGCGACATCGGTGCCGTGGCCCTTGCCGGTGGCGCCCAGCGAGCCGAACATTTCGGCGCGCACGCTGGCGGTCTGCGTCAGCAAGCCGTCTTTTTCCAGCCGGGCGATGAATTGGCGCGCGGCGCGCATCGGTCCGACCGTGTGGGAGCTGGACGGGCCGATGCCAATCTTGAACAAATCAAAAACACTGATGGCCATAATGCTTCTCTTAAGGGGTGTGTCCCGGCGGGCGGGTTATTGTGAGAACGGCCTGGACCGTCCTTATTATTGGCGTTGTCATGGTTTCGCATGGCCTGAGCTAGAGGCCGGCCTGCGTGTTGCCATCTTGCGGCAGCCGGGCAATCTAGACAAGCCGGCGGCCGCTGTCAATTTAGAATTATAGAGTCAGGACTAAGTTGCGTCAGGGATTCGACGGGCGGAAGCTGTCTGGCATCCGGATGGCATGATTCGGAAGGACGGAAGGCCCTTTGGGCAAGGCGAAGAGGGGGGCGGACGTGAAAAAGCCCGGACGCACCGGGCTTGGGGTTTAGATCGCGGCGGCGGTGAAGCGGCGGCGCAGATGTTGTGGTTTTTCCAGTTCGTCGACGATGGCCACGGCCAGGTCTTCCACGCTGATGTCGGCCGGCTTGTCGCCGTTGAACAGCAATTGATCGCCGCCCAGCCGGTATTTGCCGCTGCGTTCGCCAGGGTGGAGGAAGGCCGGCGGCGAAACGAAGGTCCAGTCCAAGGTGTTTTCTTCGCGCAGGCGGCGCAACGCTTCGCGCACGCCCAGCGCGCCTTCCTTCCATTCCGCCGGGAATTCCGGGGTGTCCACCAGTTGCACGCCGGGCGCCACTTCCAGGCTGCCGGCGCCGCCGACTTCCAGGAAGCGCTTGACGCCGGCCTGCTTGACGCCGGCGACGATGGCGTCGTGGCCCTTGACCGCCAGCGCCTGGATGTCTGCCTTGTCCCAGCCGGGGTTGAAGGCGCTGACCACGGCGTCGTGGCCGGCGACGGCCGCGGCGATCTGGCCGGCCTGGTAGGCGTCGGCGGCCACGCCGCTCAGCTGCGGGTGTTGCGGCAGCTTGGACAGATTGGTGACGATGGCGCTGACTTGATGCTTGCGAGCCAGCAGTTCTTGCAGGATGGCCGAGCCGACAAAGCCGCTAGCGCCGATCAGAGC
Organism: Chromobacterium sp.; assembly: GCF_041912965.1. Classification (NCBI taxonomy): domain Bacteria; kingdom Pseudomonadati; phylum Pseudomonadota; class Betaproteobacteria; order Neisseriales; family Chromobacteriaceae; genus Chromobacterium; species Chromobacterium sp. Next base: position 86,348 of record NZ_JAYSGF010000006.1, read on the forward strand.
GATTTTCATGGGGATTCCTTTCCGCGATAAACATAATGAAGTTTGATGGCGTTCAGAATAGCAGCTTGATTATAGGGTGATAATCCAGCAAAAATAAGATTGATAGTTTAGTTGGACTTAACAAATGGACGCATTGAGACGGATGGCGGTTTTCGCCATGGTGGTGGACAAAGGCTCGATGAACGGCGCGGCGCGTGAACTGGGCATGACGCCGTCGGCGGTCAGTCAGCACATCAGCAAGCTGGAGCAGCAGCACGGCGTCAGTCTGCTGCACCGGACCACGCGCAAGCTGACGCTGACCGAGGCCGGCAGCCTGTTCTACCAGGGCTGCGCCGATATGTTGGCGGCGGCGCAATTGGCCGAACAGCGTCTGTTGGAACTGCGCGACGCGCCGGTAGGCGAGCTGCGCATCGCCGCGCCCACCGGCTTTGCCGGCGCGCTGTTGAGCGAGGCGCTGGCGCCGCTGCTGAGCGCGCATTCCGGCCTCAAGCTACGGCTGTTCTTCCACGATGAGATGATAGATCTGGTGGAGAACCGCATTGATCTGGCGCTGCGCGCTGGCGTGCTAAAGGATTCCAGCTTGGTGGCGCGCCACTTGGCGGACTGGCCGAACGTGCTGTGCGCGTCGCCGGCTTATCTGGCGCGCCAGCCTGGGATCACGCGACCGGAGCAGTTGCCCGGCCTGCAATGGGTGGCCTTGTCCGATCGCAAGCTGGGCAGCCTGGAGTTCGAGCATGTCGACGGCGGCCGTTTCGCGATGGAGCCGGACGCGCGCTTGATCAGCAATAATATCGTCGCCGCGCGTCAATTCGTGCTGGCCGGCATGGGGGTGTCGGTGCAGCCGGAGCCTGAGATCCGGCAGGAACTGGCCGATGGCCGCCTGCTGCGGCTGCTGCCGGAATGGCACTTGCCGCCGCTGGCGATCTACGCGGTGACGCCGCGTCGCGATATCCAGCCGGCGAAAGTGCGCTACGCGATCGAGGCCTTGCGCGCCAGCCTGGGCAAGTGATGAGCCTTCCGCTGTTCGAGCAAAGACGCAAGGGGGCTCAGAGCCTGTTTACGATCTCGCGAGCTAAGGCGAGACAAGGCGAAAACGGTTGAAGAAGCGGAATGTACAGGTGGTGCATGAGCACTGAGCTTGGTTTCAACGCCCATTTCTATCCATCCCGCCGGCGCGCAGCAGATCGGGGACAGGTTCTCAGAGTCTGTTCAAAGTCTCGCGAGCAAGAGCGAGACAAGGCGAAAACGGCTGAGAAAGCGGAATGTACACACGGTACATGAGCATTTCGAAGTCGTTTTCAACGCCGTATCGCCGAAGCACAGCAGACTATGAACAGGTTCTCAGAACGCGATGCTGAGCCCCAGGCCCATGGCCTGCGGGTCCGAACCGGCGCTGAGCGAGGCCTTGGGCGTGCCGAGGGCTTGGTCGTAGAGCGGGTTGACGGAAAAGTTGGCGCTGGCCTTGGCGTGGTTGCGGATCCGGGTGTAGTAGGCGAATGCCTGCGTGGTCTTGGACAGCCGGTAGCCGCCGCCCAGCAGCCATTGGCTGGCGCGGAAGTCCTTGCCGTCGGCGCCGGCGCCCAGTTGTTTCAAGGCGCCCAACTGGCCGTAGGACAGCTTGAGCTCGGCCGCGCCGAAGGGCTGGCTCAGCGCGATCAGCCAATCGTCCTGGCGCAGTCTCTCACCGCCAGGCGGGTCCAGCCGCCCCCATTCGTAATTGCCGCCTATCAAGGTGCCCGTGTCGAAGCGATAGCTGGCGGCAAGGCTGTGGTAGCTAAGGCTTTTGCCGGCAACGGCGCTTGGAGGGGTGTTGCCGGCCGGCGCGATCGCGGTATCGTAGCGGCGGTCCCAGGCCGCCGCCAGCGTCAGGCCGCGCCAGACGTAGCCTAGGCCCAGCGACAAGCGCTTGGCGTTGCCGCCGCCTTGGCGCGTTTCATCCATGGCCCAGGTGGCGCCGAGTTTGAAGCCGTTCCAATTGGGAGAGTAGTAATGGAGGGAGTTGTTGAGCCGGGCTTCGCCGCGGCTGTTGACCGCGCTCGGGCCGAACTGATTTGCCGTGGCGTTGGGCATCAAGGCGGTGCCCAGCGTCGGGTTGCCGCTGCCGGTGAACATCTTGTAAGCGGAATCGTGGTGGCCCAACAAGATGCGGCCGATGGCGGCATGCTCCAGTCCGATGAAACTGTTGCGGGTGGCGAACGCCGCGTTTTGACCGCGGTCGTCCACGCCGCCTTGCTCGAAGTGGCGCAGCCCGCTTTCCAACTGCCATAGCGCGCTATTGCCGTTGCCCAGGTCTTCGCGGCCTTTGAAACCCAGGCGCGACACATGGTCGACGACGCGGGTCCGGCTGGCGTAGCCGGGAGCTTGCCCGCCGCTGGCCTTGTTGGATTCGATGCCGCCGCTGATGAAACCGTAGAAAGTGGTGTCGGACTTCGCGTCCAGGGGCAGGATGGAGAGCGAGCCTATCAGCGTTGCCAAGCCTGTCTTCTGCATTTGATGCTCCTTTGAGGGCGGTCTGTGGCGGAAGGCGTCGGGGCAGGTCCGCCGCTGAGATGGGTTGGCGTAGGCGTGGCGGTCTGCGTCCGGGCCGGCTGACTCGCCAGATCGTGAACAGGCCCTTGCCGGATGGGAAGGGTGCGATGCGCGAATGCCCGCGTTGGCGGCTATCGACGCATGTCGATCAATGTAGGGAGCTTGGCTGCGGGATGACCAGCGATCGTGGTCTGGGCGAAGGCAGGAAGAACTGCGAGGATGTAAAAACGCCGCCGGCAGGGCCGGCGGCGTGATTGGAACGGCAGTCGTTCAGGATCAGAAAGCGATCTTGAAGCCTACGCCGAAGGCTTGCGGGTCATTGCCGGCGGACAGAGAAGCATTGCTGGCGCCCAGATTACTATCGTATACCGGGTTGTTGGCGAAGTTGGCCTTGGCCTTGGCGTTGTTGCTGATCTTGGTGTAGTAAGCCAGCAACTGGGTGGTTTTGGACAGATTGTAAGTGCCGCCCAGAATCCACTGCTTGGCCTTGAAGTCGTCGCCGTTGACGCCAGCGGAGGTATTCTTCAGCGTGCCCAGTTGACCGTAGGACAGCTTGACCGAAGCCGCGCCGAAGTCCTGACCCAGAGCGATCAGCCAGTCGTCTTGCTTAACTTGGCCGCCGCCTACCTGGTCGTAAGTGCCCCATTCGTAGTTGCCGCCGACGAAGGTGCCGGTGTCGAATTTGTAGCTGGCGGCAATGCTGTAGAAGGTGACGTTCTTGCCGGAGTTCAGCGACAGCACCGCGGGGCTATTGCTGCTGGAGGTGTTGTAGGAGTTGCTGTTGGGCGTAACCGCCATGTCGTACTGACGATCCCAGCCGGCGGCCAGGTTCAGGCCCTGCCAGGTGTAGCCCAGGCCCAAGGAGATGCGCTTGGAGTCATTGCCGGACACGCGGTTTTCATCCACGCCCCAGGACGCGCCCAGCTTGAAGCCGGCCCAGCTTGGGGAGAAGTAGTGCACCGAGTTGGCTAGACGCGCTTCGCCGCGGCTGTTGACCGAGCTGCTGCCGAAGTTGTCGGCGGTGGTGTTGACCATCAGGTCGGTGCCCAGCGCGCTGTTGCTGCTGCCGGCGAACATCTTGTAGGCGGAGTCGTGTTGGCCCAGCACTACGCGGCCGAAGTCGTTGTTGTCGATGCCGATGAAGGTGTTGCGAGTGGCGAAGGACGCGGTTTGGCCCTTGTCGTTGGTACCGCCCTGCTCGAAGTTGCGCAGGCTGTTTTCCACCTGCCAGATCGCCTTGGTGCCGCCGCCGATGTCTTCAAAACCCTTGAAGCCGATGCGGGAGTTGTGGTCGACGATGCGAGTGCGGCTGCTATATTCGGTGCCGCCAGCGCTGGCGCCGGAGGCTTTGGTCGATTCGATGCCGCCGCTCATGAAACCGTAGATGGTGACGTCAGCGTGGGCGACAACGGGCAAGGCGAACATCGCGGCAACCAGGGCTGCCAGATTTTTCTTCTGCATCATGAATACTCCAAGTCTGTTTTGCTTTAATTAATCCAGGTGCCGGCTTCGTGCAGCGCAAGGTTTGTTAACAAACCAGACTGCGGTGTCGCCACAACACTTGTCTTAGTTTAGCCACAAAATATGACGAGGATGTTGCCAATCTGTTGCTTAAAGATAAATCGGACAGGTGCGGTGTTGCAATTACGCCAAGAATTGATTCGGGTAGACCTCGTCCAGCAGGGTGCGGCAGTCGACGATGCGCAAGTCGTTGTCCTTGGCAAAGTCCATCAGGAAGCAAAACACTTGCGGGCTGATTTTTTCCAGCTTCTTGTCCACCGCGACGCAGCGCACGCCATCCAGCATCATCGGACGGACATGGGCGTGGTAGTGCAGTTTTTGGTCGTCGAAGGAGGCGAGGATGCCGGCCAGGCGTTCGGCCCAGTCGCTGGGACGGAAAGTGCGGCCTTCGGAAGTGACGCCCTGGATGACTATTTCGTATGGATTGCAGATCATGGCGGTGGACCGGAGTGTTTGCTTTTGGTTTAGCCTGTTTTTTATCGTCTGCTAAGCGATTTGCGCTTGGCGTTTTATATTCAGGTGTTTTGTTTGTTGCTGAATATTTAGTATTTTACCCGAAAATCAGATGCGCTTGAACGGCGGCAGCGAGGCGAGCAGCCGCTTGCCGTAGCTTTGCTTTTGCAGCCGGTTGTCCAGGATGGTGACGCGGCCGTAGTCGCGTTCGGTGCGGATCAGTCGGCCGACGGCCTGCACTAGCTTGATCGAGGCTTCGGGCACGGTCAGTTCGATGAAGGGATTGCCGCCGCGTTTCTCTATCCAGCGCGACAGGGTTTTGCCCACCGGATCGTCCGGCATCGCGAACGGCAGTTTGGCAATAATCACGTGCACACAGCTTTCGCCGGGCAGGTCCAGGCCTTCGGAGAAGGAGTCCAGGCCGAAGATCACGCTGGGCTCGCCCTGTTTCAGCCGTTGATGGTGCTGTTCTATCAGCAGGCTCTTGGGGATTTCGCCCTGGATCAGCAGCCGCTCGCGCAGCGTGGACGGCAGGCCGGCGGCGACGTCCTGCATCTGTTTGCGCGAGGAAAACAGCACCAGGGTGCCGACCGCTTCTTTCACATCGATCAGCTTGGGCAGCCATTCCACGATTTCGCGGGTATGGCCGCCGGCGTCCTTGGGGCTGGCCAGCATAGGCGGCAGATACAGCTCGCCCTGCTCGTCGAAATTGAAAGGGGAGTCCAACGCCACGCAGCTGACTTCCGGCATCCACTTCAGGCCGGTCTGCGACAGCAGCAGCTCGAATTCGCCCAGCGAGCGCAGCGTGGCCGAGGTCAGGATGGCGCCGGCGGCGCGGCGCCACAGCGTGGCGGCCAGGCTGGCGGCGGCGCTGACCGGCGAGGCGGAGAACAGGTAATCGCCCTTGCCCTCGGCGCGGCGGGTGATCCATTTGGCGATGGGCGGGCTGGCGGGCTCGGTTTCTTTTTCAAACAACTCCCACACCGCCAGCAGTTGCTCGGCGCGCGCGGTCAGAAAACCCAGATCGGAGGCGGTCTTGTCGACTTGCGCCGCTTCGCCGCCCTTGTCCTTGCGCGCCTCGCCCAGCGCGTCGCTCAGCAGGCTCAGCTGTTTGAACAGCGAGCGCGCCGAGGTGGCCATATTGGCGGTGGGGCCCTGGAAGCGTTCCGGCAGCACGCCGTCCTCTATCAGCCAGGTGGGCTCCAGATTGTCGCTGGAAGCGGCCAGCGCGTCTTCGCCCTCCAGCAGCCACAGCCATTCGGTCAGCGTTTCGGAGCAGGCGCTGGCGGCTTCTATCGCCTGGCTGACGATTTCCACCTTGTCGGTCAGCGCTTCCACGCGGATGGCGGTGGCGGCCACTTTATCCAGCCAGGACATGGCCTGGACCAGCGAATGCTCGGCGGAAAACTGGTTGACCGCCTTTTTGGCCAGGTGGTGCGCCTCGTCGATACAGTAGTAACTTTCTTCCGGCGCCGGCAGGATCACGCCGCCGCCCATGGATACGTCGGCCAGCATCAGGTCATGGTTGGCCACCACCACGTCCACGTTTTCCAGCACGTCGCGCGCCAGGTAGAACGGGCATTCCGGCCGGTTGGGGCAGGCGGCTTTCAAACAGCCGTGGCGGTCGTTGGTGACGCGCGACCAGAGGCCGTCGTCGATCACGCTGTCCCAGGTATCGCGGTCGCCGTTCCATTTGCGGTAGTAGAAGGCGTCGGCCAACTGGCGCAGGGTCTCGATCTCACCGGCTTCCGGCTTGCGGTCCCATAGCGCCAGCGTCGGATCCAGGTCCAGCAGCTGGCCCTGGGCGGTTTCGGCGGTCAGCGCGAAGATGCGTTGCGGACACAGATAGCGGCCGCGGCCCTTGGCCAGCGCGAAGGTCAGCGGCAGGCCGCTGTTCTCGACGACGAAGGGCAGGTCGCGGTTGACCAGTTGCTCCTGCAGCGCGATGGTGGCGCTGGTGACCACCAGCTTCTTGGCGCGCGACTTGGCCATCAAGCCGCCGGCCAGCAGATAGGCCAGGCTTTTGCCGACGCCGGTGGGGCCTTCGATCACGGCGATGCTTTCGCCGCACCGTTCCGGCCAGTCGTCGCCTTCCTTGTCTTTGCTGCGCGACAGCGCATTGGCGATTTCCGCCAGCATGCGGCGTTGCGCGGCGCGCGGGCGAAAGCCAGGCAGATTGTCGGCTATGGTCCGGTAATGGTCGCGGATCGCGTCTTTTTCAGCATCGGTCAACATGGCGGCGATTGTACCGCATGGGGGCAGGATTGTCTGGCCGCGCCGAACATGGGGAAACCCTGATGTGCGACTGCAAAATGACGGCGAGGCGCCGATGTGGATAGGATAGGCAAATATAAAAACAAGCGAAATTGCGCGAGCGAATCAGACAGACAAAACCATCGATAACAGCGCAAAGCAATATCAACAGGAGAAACCCGATCATGACACCCGTTAGCCGAGTGCTGGTGGTCAGCGACGACGCCAAATGGCAGGCCGATGTGCTGGCCGGACTGGGCGCCGCCGCTGTGCGGCTGGAAAACCCCTATGGCCTGACTTTCGTCGGCGTCGCGCGCAGTCAGGACGCGCTGGATCTGATCGCCCGCGATGGCGATGTCCAGGTGGTGCTGGTGGACAAGCAGTTGCAGGAGAAGGGCGTCAGTCAGGCGGCGGCGCAGCTGGCCAACCGCATCAGCGCCTTCCGTCCGGAAATTTCGCTGTACGTGCTGTTGTTCGACGATGACGAGCGCGCGCTGGTGGAAGACCTGGCCAGCCACGCGGTGGACGGTTATTTCTATCGCGACGAGCTGGATTTCCACGGCTGGTTCCGCATTCTGTCGGCGGAACTGGCGGAAAAGTCCGCGACGCCGTTCTACGACAAGCTCAAGCAATATGTGCGCATGGCCAAGGATTCCTGGCACACGCCCGGCCATTCCGGCGGGGACTCCTTGAAGGGCAGCCCCTGGGTCGGCGATTTTCACGACTTCGTCGGCGAGAGCATGCTGCGCGCCGACCTGTCGGTGTCGGTGCCGATGCTGGACTCGCTGCTGCATCCCACCGGGGTGATAGAGGAGGCGCAGATGCTGGCGGCCAAGGCCTTCGGCGCCAAGCGCACCTACTTCGCCACCAATGGCACTTCCACTTCCAACAAGGTGATTTTCCAGACCCTATTGGCGCCCGGCGACAAGCTGCTGCTGGATCGCAACTGTCACAAATCGGTGCATCACGGCGTGATCCTGTCCGGCGCGCTGCCGGTGTATCTGGATTCCTCGATCAACAAGCAGTTCGGCATTTTCGGGCCGGTGCCCAAGGAAACCATCTTCGCCGCGATCGCCGCCAATCCCGACGCGCGGGTGCTGATCCTGACTTCCTGCACCTATGATGGCCTGCGCTACGATCTGAATCCCATCATCGAAGCCGCGCACGAGCAGGGCATCAAGGTCATCGTCGACGAGGCCTGGTACGGCTTCGCCCGTTTCCACCCGGCGTTCCGGCCGACGGCGCTGGAATCCGGCGCCGACTATGTGACCCAGAGCACGCACAAGGTGCTGTCGGCGTTCTCGCAGGCCAGCATGATTCATGTCAACGACCCCGGTTTCGACGCCCACTTGTTCCGCGAGAACTTCAATATGCACGCGTCGACCAGCCCGCAGTACAACCTGATCGCCAGCCTGGACGTGGCGCGCAAGCAGGCGGTGATGGAGGGCTACCGGCTGTTGGACCGCACGCTGAAGCTGGCGCAGGAGCTGCGCGACAAGATCAATTCCACCGGCGCTTTCCGGGTGCTGGGGCTGGCGGACCTGCTGCCGGACGAGGTGCGCGAGGACGGCATCCAGCTGGACCCGACCAAGCTGACCGTGGACATCACCCAGTCCGGCTTCACCGCCGACGAGCTGCAGCAGGCGCTGTTCGAGCGTTACAACGTCCAGGTGGAGAAGTCCACTTTCAGCACCATCACCCTGCTGCTGACCCTGGGCACCACTCGCAGCAAGGTGTCGCGGCTGTATGACGCGATGCTGCGGCTGGCCAAGGAAAAGCGCCCGCCGCGTCCGCTGGGGCGGATGCCGGAAATCCCGCGCTTTTCCCGGCTGGCCAGTCTGCCGCGCGACGCTTTTTACGAGGCCGGCGAGCGGCTGCCGCTGCTGGACGACGACGGCCGCCCCAATGCGGCGCTGGTCGGACGCGTCTGCTGCGACCAGATCGTGCCGTATCCGCCCGGCATTCCGGTGCTGGTGCCCGGCCAGGTGATAGACGACACCATCCTCGCTTATTTGGCGCGACTGCAAAAAACCCAGAAATCCATAGAAATGCACGGTTTGGCCGAGGATGGCGGCGAGTTTTTGCTGCGGGTGCTCAAAGAAGGGGAGCTGGCGCAACTGCCTGGACGCGCCTTGTTCAAATGAATGCTTGTCAGACAGGCTGATTTCCGATAAATATAACTCTTGTCGCAATTATGTAAATCATGCGCTTTGCGTAGGCATGCTTGCGACGCCTGTGAATGACTTGAGACCTGCGTGTAGTAATGTGCCATCGCGCATGAAGGACACCGAAACGGTGTCGAACGCGCGGTGGCCTTTTTTTTGAAATGGAGCACCATGACGTCCCCTAGGCATTACCTGCAATTCAGCGACCTGACCCACGAGGAATATCGCCACCTCTTCGAGCGCAGCAAGGTCCTGAAGCGACGACGTAGCGACGGCCAGTTGTACCAGCCGCTCGTCGGCAAGGTGATGTCCATGGTGTTCGAGAAGAATTCCACCCGCACCCGCGTCTCTTTCGAGGCGGGCATGGCGCAACTGGGCGGCCACGCGATGTTCCTGGACACGCAAAGCTCGCAGATGGGCCGCGGCGAGCCCATCGAGGACACCGCGCGCGTGCTGTCCCGGATGAGCGACATCATCATGATCCGCACCTATGAGCAGGCGTTGGTGCAGCGGCTGGCCGCGCATTCCAAGGTGCCGGTGATCAACGGCCTGACCAATGAATACCACCCGTGCCAGATCCTGGCGGACATCTTCACCTTTATCGAGCAGCGCGGCTCGATCAAGGGCAAGACCGTGGCCTGGATAGGCGATGGCAACAATGTCTGCCGCACCTGGCTGCAGGCGGCCAAAATCCTGGGCTTCAAGCTCAAGGTGGCGACGCCGGTGGGTTTCGAACTGAAGGCCTTGGACGGCCAGCATTACGGCCCCGAGCACTTCGAGCCCAGCCACAGCGCCAGCCACGCGGCGGCCGGCGCGGACCTGGTGACCACCGACGTGTTCACCAGCATGGGTTTCGAGGCGGAGAAGGAAGCGCGGCTGGAAGCCTTCCGCGACTACCAGGTGACGCCGGAGCTGATGAAGCTGGCCAAGCCGGACGCCTTGTTCATGCACTGTTTGCCGGCGCACCGGGGCGAGGAAGTGGCCGCCGCGGTGATAGACGGGCCGCAGAGCGTGGTCTGGGACGAGGCGGAAAACCGCATGCACGTGCAGAAGGCGCTGATCGAGTTCCTGCTGCTGGGCCAGCGTTACGACTGAACTGAACGACGCGGGCGAGCGTCCGCCGTTTACGCGATTCGGCAAGGCCGCGCCAGCGCGGGCCGGATCCGGCAATCAATGGATTTGAAAGAATACAAAATGTCTGACATCAAGAAAGTGGTACTGGCTTACTCCGGCGGTCTGGATACTTCGGTGATTCTCAAGTGGCTGCAGGACACCTATCAGTGCGAGGTGGTGACCTTCACCGCCGACATCGGCCAGGGCGAAGAGGTGGAGCCGGCGCGCAAGAAGGCGGTGTCGCTGGGCATCAAGCCGGAAAACATCTTCATCGACGATCTGCGCGAGGAATTCGTCCGCGATTTCGTGTTCCCGATGTTCCGCGCCAACGCCGTCTATGAGGGCGAATACCTGCTGGGCACCTCGATTGCGCGGCCGCTGATCGCCAAGCGTCAGATCGAGATCGCCAATCAGGTGGGTGCCGACGCGGTGTCGCACGGCGCCACCGGCAAGGGCAATGACCAGGTGCGTTTCGAGCTGGGCTATTACGCGCTGAAGCCGGACGTCAAGGTGATCGCGCCGTGGCGGGAATGGGATCTGCTGTCGCGGGAAAAACTGCTGAACTACGCGGAAACCCACGGCATCGACATCAGCAAGAAAAAGAACGGCGGCAGCCCGTACTCGATGGACGCCAACCTGCTGCACATCTCCTACGAAGGCACGGTGCTGGAAGACCCGGCGGCGGAGCCGGAAGAGGATATGTGGCTGTGGACGGTGAGCCCGGAGAACGCGCCGGACCAGGCCGAATACATCGAGCTCAGCTATGAGAAGGGCGACATCACCGCCATCAACGGCGTGACGATGAGCCCGGCCCAGGTGCTGACCGAGCTGAACCGCCTTGGCGGCAAGCACGGCATCGGCCGGCTGGACATCGTGGAAAACCGTTATGTGGGCATGAAATCCCGCGGTTGCTACGAAACCCCGGGCGGCTCCATCATGCTGAAGGCGCACCGCGCGATAGAATCCATCACCCTGGACCGCGAAGTGGCTCATCTGAAGGACGAGTTGATGCCCAAGTACGCCAAACTGGTCTACACCGGCTACTGGTGGAGCCCGGAGCGCCTGATGTTGCAAGGCATGATCGACGCCTCCCAGGCCACGGTCAACGGCTGGGTGCGGCTGAAGCTGTACAAGGGCAATGTGATCGTGGTGGGCCGCGAATCCAAGACCGATTCGCTGTTCGACCCCACCATCGCCACCTTCGACGAAGACGGCGGCGCCTACAATCACGCCGACGCGGCCGGTTTCATCCGCCTGAACGCGCTGCGGATGCGGATTGCCGGCAACGCCAAACTGAAACGCGGCTAAAGCCCCGCGCTTGGCCCAATAAGCCCCCGCTGGGGGCTTTTTTCATGAAACAAGATATGGAAATCAATAGTCATCGATCCAATGCCTGGATCCCCTGGGCCTTTGTGCTGCTGTGGAGCACCGGCTTCATCGGCGCCAAGCTGGGCCTGCCTTTCATCGGCCCATTCACCTTTTTGGCGATACGTATGGGCCTGACCCTGCTGTGCTTCGGCGCGCTGATCGCCTGCTTCCGGCCCGCCTGGCCCGGGCTGGCGGCGGCCAAGCATCAATGGGCTTGCGGCGCGATGCTGCACGGCCTCTATCTGGGCGCCAGCTTCGCCGGCATCAAGCTGGCGGTGCCGGCCGGCATCACCGCGCTGATCGTCGGCCTGCAGCCGATACTGACCGCGATATTGAGCTGGCTGATGGGCGAGCAGCGGCTGAGCCGCATGCAATGGCTGGGCCTGGCGATAGGCTTTGGAGGCGCGCTGCTGGTGGTGCAGGGTGGCAAGGGCTTGCAGTTAGGCGCCAATCCCGGCTTGTGGCTGACCGCGCTGGCCTTGTGCGCGATCACCGCCGGCACCTTGTACCAGAAACGCTTCGGCCAGGGCGTGCATCCGCTGACCGGCGCCTTCCATCAATACTTGGCGGCCTTCCTGATCACCGGCGCGTTGGCGCTGGGGCTGGAGCGCGGCGACGCCATCCACTGGAACGCGCAACTGGCGCTGGCCCTGGGCTGGAGCGTGCTGGCGCTGTCGGTGCTGGCCATCCTGCTGCTGATGCGCATGCTGAAGGACGGCGATGTCAGCAAGGTGGCCAGCTATTTCTACCTGACGCCGGGCCTGGCCGCGGTGCAGGCCTGGTGGCTGTTCGACGAACAGCTGAGCCTGCTGGCGGTGGCCGGCATGTTGTTGGCCGCGCTGGGCGTGGCCCTGGTGTTGCAGCGGCTGCGCAGGGCGTGGTAATTCCGCCACGCGCTTAGCGCGGCGGCTTGGCAGCCGGACCATGGCGCGTTGTTGGGACTCGGACGGGTCCTTACTCTATGTGAAAAATAATAATTCTCATTCTCATATGGAGCCCGTCATGAAGCTTAGCATTGTTTCCCGCGCCCATCTGCGTCCGCCCAGCCTGTATTCCGCCCTGGCCATGGCGACATCCTTCGCCGCGCCAGCCTGGGCGGAAGCCGAGCGTTCCGCGGCATCGCCGCTCACGCTGGGCACGGTCACGGTAACGGCCGCGCCAGACGCAGGGCCCAAGGTCGATCGTTCCGGTTCCGCCAAGATTCCGGTGCCGCTGCTGGATGTGCCGCAGACCATTACCGTGCTGCCACAGCGCCTGTTGCAGGAGCAGAACGCGCAAAGCCTGCGCCAGGCTTTGTCGAATGTGCCCGGCATCACCTTCAACGCCGGGGAGGGCGGCGCCGGTTCGGGCGATAGCATCAATATCCGTGGCTTCAGCGCCAATGCCAATATGCAGCTGGACGGTTTGCGCGACAGCGCGCAAAGCTATCGCTCCGATTTGTTCAATCTGGAAGCGGTTGAGGTAATCAAGGGGCCTAACTCAGTGTTCGGCGGCGCCGGCACCACCGGCGGCAGCATCAATATGGTCAGCAAGCAGCCCAAGCCGGATGCTTTCACGGAACTGAGCGCGGGCCTGGGAACTGATCAGTACCGTCGGCTCACCATGGACAGCAATCAGCGGCTGAGCGAGGCCGCCGCCCTGCGTCTGAACCTGATGGCGCACCGGAACGATGTGCCGGGCCGGGATTTCATCGATGCCAAACGTTGGGGCGTCGCGCCGTCGTTGAGCTTGGGCATTGATGGACCCACCAAGCTGACGCTCAGCTATCTGCACCAATACGACGACAAGTTGCCGGACAACGGCGTGCCCGCGCTCAACGGCAAGCGCTTGGCCGGGGTATCGCGCAACGCTTATTACGGCTGGCGCAATCTGGACAAGGACCAAGCCACGGCGGATGCCGTGACCGTGAAACTGGAACATCGTTTCGCCAACGAGGTCGAGCTGCAGAACCTGATGCGTCATGCCCGCTTGGAGCGCGATACGGTGTTCTCCGGCGCTCGCGTCAGCGTGGGCGGCAAGCTGCCGCCAGACCGCTATTTGCCGGCTGGGCCTCAGGGCTACGGCCGGGAAACCAACAATACGATGTGGATCAACCAGACCAATATCACCACGCGTTTCGCCAGCGGCAGCTGGCGGCACACGCTGGTGTCCGGCGTGGAGATCTCCCGCGAGACATATGATCGCCAAGGCTATGGCTATGCGCTGAGCGCGCTGTTCCCGGCCGATGGTTATCCGTTGAGCAATCCTCCCGGTTATTGGAGCGGCCCGGTTCGGCGCGAGTCCACCGACCGCTTGGACGCTAGTTTGGAGGTCAAGGCCTTGTACGCGCTGGATCATATCGAGCTGAGCCCGCGCTGGGATCTCGGCCTGGGTTTGCGTTATGACTGGATGGACGGCAAGGTCAACACGGTTTCGGCCGCCGGCGCGGCGAGCGAGGCGAGCAGTTCCGACCGCAAGCTCAGTGGCCGGGCAGGGCTGGTGTTCAAGCCGGCGGAAGCAGGCCGGGTTTATCTCTCTTACGGTACGTCCTTCAATCCTTCGGCTGAGTTTCTGGCTGCCAATGGCAGCGGCCTGGACCGGGCGACCGCCAATCTCGAGCCGGAAAAAAACCAGACGGTGGAGCTGGGTAGCAAATGGGAGGTGCTGGATGGCGGACTGGCGCTGACCGGAGCGTTGTTCCAAGTGGACAAGGACAATGCGCGCGAGCGGCTGGCCGACAATAGCTATGCGATGACGCGCAAGCAGCGGGTGCGCGGGCTGGAACTGGGCGCCAGCGGCAAGCTGACCGGGAATTGGGGCTTGTTCGCCAACTACGCCTACCTGGACGGCAAGACGCTGCAGGCCGATGCGGCCAGCGGGCAGGCCGGCGAGGCGCTCGCCAATACGCCGCGCCATGCCTTCAATCTATGGACGACGTATGCGCTGCCCGCCGGTTGGAGTCTAGCCTACGGCGCGCGCTATATTGGCGAGCGCAAGGTCACTTCCGCCGGAGGCGGCAGCCTGGATGCTTATTGGGTGCACAGCGCGATGCTGGGATATAAGCTGAACCGCCGGCTGAGTTTCCAGCTCAATCTGGAGAATCTGGGCGACAAGGCCTATGTCGAGCGCGTGCGCCAACAGGCGGGGGGCGGCGCCCAGACTTCCTTGATCGAGTACGGCGACGGCCGCTCCGCGGTCTTGTCCGCCGTGTACAAGTTCTGAGGAGGCATTGAGCCGGAGGGCGATGGCGAGTATCTTATTACGGCCAGGTGGGGCTGAGGCTCAAAGACCCCGCCGGCTCGTGATTGGCTGTGGACTCAAAGGACAACAAGTGTCGGAAGAACAATTCACCAATATTTCCATGATCGTGTGCCTGGGCGGCCTGATCATTTTCATGGGCTTCATCATCTGGGACCTGGGCAAGAAGGCTCAGGCCGGCAAGATGGGCATGTTCATCCTGTTCCTGGTGCTGGGCTTCGGCGTGTCCGGCTTCCTGTTCAAGAATGTGCTGGTGGAGTTCCTGATCCAGAAGTGAAGACCCGCGATAGCGCGAACAGCCGGCAAGCTTGCTTGCCGGCTTTTTTATGGCCCTGGAAAACTCGCTAGCCGCTAGTGACCGCGGTCCAGTATCAGCTTCAAGCCCAGCGCGATGAACACGCTGCCGGCGATGCGGTCCAGCCACTGGCTGGCGCGGCGGCTCTTGGACAGCCATTGGCCGATGGTGCCGGAGAAATAGCCGAGGCAGCCGAAAATCAGCGCGCCTTGCAGCGTGAAAACCAGGCCGAGCACGGCGATCTGCAGCCCGGCCGGACCCTGGGCCGGATTGACGAATTGCGGCAGGAAGGCGAGGAAGAACAGCACCACCTTGGGGTTGATCGCATTGGCGATCAGGCCTTTGCGGAAGGTGACGGCCAGCGGCGCGGCGTCCCGCCCGGCGGCGCCGGCCTGGAAGCTGGCGCCGGGGCTGCGCAGCGCCTGCCAGCCCAGATAGATCAGATAGCCGCCGCCGGCGAATTTCAGCAGCGTGAAGGCCAGCGGGGAGGCGGCGATCAGCGCGCTGACGCCGAGCGCGGCCAGCACCGTGTGGTTCAGGCAGCCCAAGGCGCAGCCCAGGCCGAAGGCCATGCCCTGGCGGCGGCCGCGGGCGATGCCCTGGCTCAGCACCATCAGATTGTCCGGGCCGGGCGACAGGGTGATCAGCATCGCGGCGGCGGTGAAGGCGAGCAATTGTTCCGGGGTGACGAGCATGGGCTTCTCTAGCGGTGGTTCGTGTCCGGATGATTCCGCATTTGCCGCCGGGAGACAAGCGCTTTGTCCGGCCGCGCCGGTCTCCCTTGGACTGCGCGTTCAGCCGGCCTCGTCCAGCGCGCTTTCGATTTCGCGGATATGCGCTTGATGGCCCTGAATGCGCTGGCCGGTGGGCGGTCCCTTGAATTGCTTGCGCACGCCCAGCGCGAACCAGAACAAGGCCAGCACCAGCAGCAGCGCGACGGTCAGGTACAAGACCTTCTCATTCGGCGGCTGGATGCCGACGAAGACCAGCACCGCGCCGCCCAGGGTGGCCAGCGCGGCGATGGGCTTGGACGCCCGGCCCAGATCGAACGGCCCCTTGTGGGTCCAGCTGCGGCCCTCGGCGAACAGGCCGGCGGCGGACGGCAGGATGTAGGAGATGTACAGGAACACCGCGGCGCCGGTGGACAGCACCAGGAAGGCGTCGCCGTACAAGGTGGCGGCGATGGCGAGCGCGGCGCTGACCCAGATCGCCGGGCCCGGGGTGCGGTGTTGCGGATGCACCTGGCGCAGCCAGCGCGAGGCCGGCAGGCCGCCGTCGCGGGCGAAGGCGTACATCATGCGCGAGGTGGAGGTCAGGCAAGCCAGGCCGCACAGATAGTTGACCAGAAAGATGCCTATGCCCAGCGCCGCCTTCAAGGCCGGCGGCAGCGCGCTCAGCAGCAGATCGAAAAAGCCCATGCCGGCCTTGACCCCGGCGCCCAGGTCCGGCAGCACCAGCACGAAGGCGCAGATCATCAGATAGCCGAACACGCCGGACCACAGCACCGAGCGCAAGATGCCCTTGGGCACATTGCGCGCCGCTTCGCGGGTTTCCTCCGAGGTGTGGGCGGAAGCGTCGTAGCCGGTCAGGGTATAGACGGTGAGCAGCAGGCCGGCCAGGAACACCATCACCGTGTTGTCCATCCGCGGCCAGGCGCCGCCGTCGGCGCCGCTATAGTTGTGGAAGGTCCACAAGCGGGAGAAATCCAGCGGCCCTGGCGCGTAGATCAGCAGCGACACCACCAGGGCCAGGGTGACGACGAAGATCAGATAGCCGGACAGATCGGTCAGCCGGGTGGTGAGCTTGATGCCCAGATGGTTGAGCCAGGCCTGGCTCAGCGCCACCACGGCGAGGAACAAGGTCTGCTGGCCCCAGCCCAGCTGTTCCGGATTCAGGCCAAGCAGCGGCGCGACCAGGGTTTTGAAGAAGGGATCGTAAACGCCGAAATTGACCGCGGCGGTGACGAAGATCAGTCCCAGCAGATTGATCCAGGCGGTGGTCCAGCCCAGGCCCTTGCCGCCCAGGATGGACGCCCAGTGGTAAAGCCCGCCGGCGGTGGGGTAGGCGGAGGCGATCTGGGCCATGGCCGCGGCGACGATGGCGGCGAAGAGCGCGCCCAGCGGCCAGCCTATGCCGATGGCCGCGCCGCCGCCGGCGCTGAGTCCGGCCGGGAAGGCGGTGATGCCGCCGGCCAGCACGCAGATGATGGAAAAGGAGATGGCGAAGTTGGAAAAGCCGCTCATGCGTCGGGACAACTCCTGAGCGTAACCCATGCTGTGCAACAGTTTCTCGTCCTCGCCGACGGGCGCGGACTCATGCCGAACTGGTTCCATGATGTTCCTCTCTCATTGTGCATGTCTGTGGTTTTCCGCCTGGGCGCGCGTGCGCGCCGGCGCCCGAACGGCGGCGGAGGCCGGCCGGGCCCTGGCCCGGTGATCCGGGCTTCGTGTCTATTTCAGAAGCGAGGCGCGGCGGCGCTCAGCCGGGCGGCGGCGTTCCGCTCATGGTGACCAGCGCGTCGAACAGCCTTTGCTGGCCGCTGTCGCGCTCGGCGGAGAGCTCGGGGTGCCATTGCACCGCGATCAACTGGGGAAAATCGGCGATTTCTATCGCCTCTATCACGCCGTCCGGCGCCCAGGCCACCGGCACCACGCCGTGGCCGGGGCGGTCTATCGCCTGGTGGTGCCAGGACTGGGTGAGGACCTCGGTGCCGATCAGGCCCGCCAGGCAGGAATCGGCGGCGACGCGCACCGGGTGCGGCGTCGGCACGCGCGGCGGCGCGCGATGGGGCACGGCCTCGCCCACCACGTCCGGCAGGTGCAGGTGCAGGCTGCCGCCCAGCACGGTGTTGAGGATTTGCAGGCCGCGGCAGATCGCCAGCGTCGGCAGCTTGCGTTGCAGCAGCGCGCGCGCCAGCGCGATTTCGGTGGCGTCGCGCTCCGGGCTGAGGTTGTAAATGGTCGGGTGGCCGTCGCGGTCGAAGCGGGCCGGATCGATGTCGCCGCCGCCGATCAGCACCACGCCGTCCAGCTTGTCCAGCCAGCCGTCCACCATCTCCGGGCCCAGCGCCGGCAATTGCACCGGCGCGCCGCCGGCGCGCACCACCGCCGCCACGTATTCCAGAGGCGTGTGGTAGCCGTGCTCGGGCGTGGCCGGGTAGGTGGTCAGGCCGATCAGCGGGCGCCTCATCACAGCCTGCCTTGCTGCGCGGCGAGGAAGATCGCGCGGTAGTCGTCGGCGGACAGGGGCAAGGGGTTGCCGCCGTCGCTGGGGTCGGCCTTGGCCATGCGGCCGATGTCGGTGGCGGCGTCCGCGCCGATGCCGATCTCCGCCAGGGTGTGCGGAATGCCCAGGCCGGCGCGCAATTGCAGCACCCAAGTGAGGAAACCGTCGAAGCTGGCGTCGGCCAGGCCCAGGTAGCGGGCGGCGGCGCTCAGCCGTTCGGCTATCGCCGGCCGGTTGCGCACCAGCACATAGGGCAGCAGCACGGCGTTGGCCAGGCCGTGGTGGGTGTCGAACACCGCGCCGATGGGATGCGCCAGCGCGTGCACGCCGCCCAGGCCTTTCTGGAAGGCGGTGGCGCCCATGATGGAACAGGACAGCATCTGGGCGCGGGCCTCCAGATTGCCGCCGTCGGCGTGGGCCGCCGGCAGCCAGTCGTGCGCCAGCCGCATGCCTTCCAGCGCCACGCCCTGGGCGATGGGGTGGTAGAACGGGGAGCAGAAGGCTTCCAGATTGTGCACCAGCGCGTCGACACCGGTGGCGGCGGTCAGCGCCGGCGGCAGGCCGACGGTCAGTTCCGGATCCGCCAGCACCAGCTTGGGCAGCATGGACGGATGGAAGATGATGACCTTGCGGTGCGCGGCTTCGTCGATGATCAAGGACGCTCGGCCCACCTCGGAACCGGTGCCGGCGGTGGTGGGCACAGCCAGCGTGGGCGCGACGCCGGCGGGATCCACGCGCAGCCAGTTGTCGCCCACGTCCTCGAAGTCCCACAGCGGGCGTTTTTGTCCGGACATCAAAGCGATGGCCTTGCCCACGTCCAGCGCGCTGCCGCCGCCGACGGCGACCACCCCGTCGTGGCGGCCGTCGCGGAAGGCGGCGACCCCGGCGTCGATGTCGCGGCCCACCGGATTGGGGCGCATATCGCTGAACAAGGCCGTCTCCAGACCGGCGTCGCTCAGCAAGCTCCGCAGCCGGGCCAGCATCGGCAGCCGGGCCAGGCCGGGGTCGGTGACCAGCAGCGGGCGGCGCATGCCCAGTTCGCGGCACAGCGCCGGCAGCTCCACGGCGCGGCCGGCGCCGAAGCGGATGCTGGTCGGATAATTCCAGTTGCCTTGCAGTTGCATCGGCTTACCCCTTGAGATGGAAGGATTTGACCCGGGTCAGCTGCTGATAGCCCAACACGGACAAGGACACGCCGCGGCCGGTGTCCTTGACCCCGGTCCAGGCCAGTGCTGGGTCCAGGTAGTCGCAGCGGTTCATGAACACGGTGCCGGTCTCCAGTTGCTGGCCCAGGCGGACGGCGGCGTCGCGGTCCGCGGTCCAGATCGATGCGGTCAGGCCGTAGGCGCTGTCGTTCATCAGCCGCAGCGCCTCCTCGTCGGAGTCCACGGCCATGATGCCGATCACCGGGCCGAAGCTCTCCTCGCGCATCACGCTCATGGCGTGGTCCACGTCCACCAGCACCTGCGGCGCCAGATAGGCGCTGCCCGGCGCGTCGGCGGCGAAATGGCCGGCCGGAATCAGCGCGCGCGCGCCGGCGGCCAGCGCCGCCTGGATCTGGCCGCGCACGAAGTCGGCGGCGCCGGCGCGCACCATGGGTCCCAGATTGGTGTCCGGGTCCAGCGGATGGCCGAAGCGATAGGTCCGGGTCAGCTCGACGAAGCCGTCGACGAAGTCGCGGTAGCGTCCGCGCTGCACATAGATGCGTTCGATGCCGCAGCAGGACTGGCCGGAATTGAAGAAGGCGCCGTCCACCAGGTTTTCTATCGCCGCCGGCAGGTCGGCGTCGGCGCGCACATAGGCCGGGTCCTTGCCGCCCAGTTCCAGGCCGACGCCGATGAAGCGCTCGGCGGCCGCCCTTTGCACCGCGCGGCCGCCGCTCACCGAGCCGGTGAAGGCGACGAAGTCGATCTCCGGTGCGGCCGTCAGTTTCAAGGTGGCGGCATGGTCCAGCTCCAGGGTCTGGAACACGCCGATGGGCAGGCCGGTGGCGGCGCAGGCCTGGCGGAACAGATCGGCGATCAGCGGGGTTTGCGAGGAATGCTTGAGCAGCACGCAGTTGCCGGCGGCCAGCGCCGGCGCGATGGTGTTGATGGCGGTGAGGAAGGGGTAGTTCCACGGCGCCAGCACCAGCACCGTGCCCAGCGGTTCGCGGCGCAGCCAGCGTTCGAAGCCGGGCTTGGGCGCGGGGTGGAGGTCGGCCAGCGCTTCCTCGGCGATGTCCAGCATATGGCGCGCGCGCTCGGCCAGGCCGCCGATCTCGCCGGGGGACTGGCGGATGGGCCGGCCTATCTGGCGGGTGATGGCGTCGGCGCAGTCGCTCTTATGGGCGATCAGCCAGTCCACCGCCCGGCCGATCAAAGCCTTGCGTTCGGCCAGCGGCGTGGCGCGCCAGCCGGCCTGGGCGGCGCGGGCGGCGTCCAGCGCGGCCTGGGTCTGGACCGGGCTGGTGTAGCCGCGCTGCAGCAGGCTGGAACCGTCCAGCGGGGTGATGACGGAGTAGTTTTCGCTCATTTAGATGATCTCGAAGTAGCGTTTCAATTCCCAGTCGGTGACATGGCGCTGGAACTCGCGTTCCTCCCATTCGCGGGTGGCGGCGAAGTGATCGACGAAGTCGTCGCCGAACCAGTCGCGGGCGGCGGCGGAGCCGCGCAGCGCCTGAGCGGCCTCCCACAAGGTGCGGTGAAGTTTCAAATGGGGCGGCGCGTCCAGCAGATAGCCGTTGGCGCTGACCGGTTCTTCCGGCTCGATCCGGTGTTCGATGCCGTAGAGGCCGGCGGCCAGGCCGCTGGCCAGCGCCAGATAGGGGTTGCTGTCGGCGCCGGGCAGGCGGTATTCGACGCGTTGCGATTTGGCGCTGCCGGGAATCGCGCGGATGGCCACGGTGCGGTTGTCCACGCCCCATAGCGAGCTGGTGGGCGCCCAATAGCCGGGCACCAGCCGGCGGAAGCTGTTGACCGTGGGCGCGGCCAGGCTCATGAATTCCGGCATCAGCCGCTGGATGCCGCCGATGAAGTGGCGCATCGCGTCGCTGATCGCGTGCTCGCGGCCCGGTTGGTGGAAGGCGCTGTCGCCGCCGTCGCGGCGGCGCAGCGAGATATGGATGTGGCCGCCCTGGCCGGATTGTTCCTGGTGCCACTTGGCCATATAGCAGAGCATGCGGCCCTGTTTCTCCGCCAGCACCTTGGAGAAGGTCTTGAAACAGACGGCGTTGTCGGCGGCGCGCAAGGCGTTGTCCACGCACAGCGCGGCTTCCAGCGCGCCGGGTCCGGTTTCCTCGTGCAGGCCTTCGATCGGCATCTGCATCCGCTCGCACAGGTCCAGCAGCGCGCGGTAGAAGTCGGTGTTCACCGAGCTGCGCAGAATGGAGTAGCCGAAGGCGCCGCTGCCCAGCGGCTTGGGTTCTTGGTACAGCCGCTGCCGCAGTGCTTCGTGTTCTTCATCGACCGCCAGAAACTCGTATTCGAAGCCGGCCAGCACGTCGAAGCCCATGGCGCGCGCGCGCTCCAGCACCCGGCGCAGCAGGCCGCGCGGACAGAGGCTTTCCAGCCGGCCCACCACCTCGCCCTGGACGAAGATCATATCGCCTTCCAGCGGCAGGTCGCGGCAGGATTCGGGAATCAGCCTCACCTCGGCGTCGCCGTAGCCGCGGCCCCAACCGGTGAGCAGGGTGTTGTCGTACAACTTGTCGCCCACGTCCCAGCCGAACACCACGTCGCAGAAGCCGAAGCCGCCTTCCAGCGCGCACAGGAATTTGTCGCGCGACATGTATTTGCCGCACATCACCCCGTCCATGTCCACCAGGCCCACCTTGATCTGACTCAGGCGGCGTTCTTCGATCAAAACCTTCAAATCCGCGATTGTCTTTACGTCGCGTGCTTCCATCGCTGTCTCTCCCTGATTGCCGCGGTCTGACTTCCCCGATACCGGCAGAGCGTTCATCGTCTGGCTTGCAACTGTCTGTTTTGGCGGTGGTTTGTCGCTGCCTTGTGGGCTGCTTTCTTGTCGCCTTCATGTTGTTTGGGTAGTATTATTCGTTAAAAAAAAATGAATCAAGCCAAATTTGTAATAAATATTAGAATCAGGGCGGCGGTGTGGGCGCAATGACACAATGCCGTTTTTACACCGGCGCTGTTATGCTGCGCGGCACGAGGGCAGTCGTGCATCGCCAAAGGGGCAACAGAATGAGCCAAAGCCGCTCGATAGCGGAGCAAGTCCGCGCGCTGTTCGAAGCGCTGACCCCCACCGAACGCAAGGTGGGACGGGCGCTGCTGGCCAACTATCCGGTGGCCGGCCTGGAAACCATCGCGCAATGGGCGCAGCGCGCCGACGTCAGCGGCCCGACGGTGCTGCGCTTGATCGGCAAGCTGGGTTTCGACAATTACGCCGCTTTCCAGTCCGCGCTGCGCGCAGAGCTGGAATTGCGTTTGCAATCGCCGCTGATGCGCCATGATCCGGGGCAGTTGCAGGGCGATCACGATTTTCTGGCCAGCCACGCCGAGCGTATCGCCGAGCTGATGCGCCAGACCGCGGCCCAGGTGCCGCGCGCCGAGTTCGACGGCGCGGTGGACCTGCTGGGCGAGCGCAAGCACCGGATCTGGCTGCTGGGCGGGCGGTTGACCGATCCGCTGGCGGCCTATCTTTGCCACCATCTGAAAGTGGTGCGGCCGGACGTGGTGCATTTGCGCGGGGTGCCGGCAAGCTGGGCGGATTCGCTGGTGGACATGGGCCGGCCGGATGTGCTGGTGATCTTCGACATCCGCCGCTACTGGGACGACGCGCTGCGCATCGCGGAAATGGCGGCGCAACGCAAGGCCAGCGTGCTGCTGTTCACTGACCAGTGGCTGTCGCCGGTGGCGCGCGTGGCGCGCTACACCTTGGCGGCGCACACCGCCGGTCCGGCCGGCTGGGACAGCAACACGCCGCTGATGATGCTGGTGGACGCGGTGATCGCCGCCTTGAACGCGCGGCACTGGGACCGCATCAGCGGCCGGCTCAAGGAGGTGGAGGCGATGCGGGCGCGTTTGGGCGAAGGCGGCGAGGGCAACCAACGGGCGGCCGAGTGACAAGGGCGGAGCCAGCCTCTAAAATGTCGGCATCAAGCATTATTAGGAATATTTCATGCCGTCTTTCGATATCGTGTCCGAAGTGAACAAGGTGGAAGTGCGCAACGCCGTGGAGCAGGCCAATAAAGAGGTGTCCACCCGTTACGACTTCAAGGGCAGCGACGCCCGCATCGAAACCGGGGACAAGGAACTGACCTTGTACGCCGACGCCGAGTTTCAACTGGACCAGGTCAACGACATTCTGGTGAACAAGCTGTCCAAGCGCGGCGTGGACGTGCGTTGCATGGAGTACGGCAAGCTGGAAAAAGTCAGCGGCAACAAGGTGAAGAAAGTGCTGACGGTGAAGGAAGGGCTGGAATCCGACCTGGCCAAGAAAATCGTCAAGCTGATCAAGGACGCCAAGCTCAAGGTGCAGGCCAGCATCCAGGGCGAGGCGGTGCGCGTGTCCGGCGCCAAGCGCGACGTGCTGCAGGAATGCATCGCGTTGATGCGCAAGGAAATCGCCGACGACAAGGAAAACGGCTTCCCGCTGCAGTTCAACAACTTCCGCGATTGAACGCCGCCGCGCGACATGAACACGCGCGAAATGAAAAAAGGAGCCGACAGGCTCCTTTTTTCATGACTGCTCCGCTTTAACAGGCTGCGGCGCGGCGTAGCTGCAGCCGCTCCCATACCAGCCGCGCCTGCTGCTCCTCGGCGGCGCCGGTGGGCGGCAGCGGCAGCCGGCATTGGCCCACCGGCAGACCCTGCACCCGCAGCATGGCTTTCACCGACATCGAAAACACCGAGGCGTCAGTGTTGGAGAAGGCGAAGGACTCCTGCAGGCCGGCGTTGACGCGCCGCGCCTGCGCCACGTCGCCCTGTTCGAAGGCGGCGATCATGCGGGCGAACTCCGGCCCGGTCCAGTGGGTGGAGGTGCCGACCACGCCCACCGCGCCCACCGCCAGCAAGGGCAGGGTCAGCGCGTCGTCGCCGGAATAGAGCGAGAAGTGCTCGCCGGCGGCGGCCAGCAGCGCGGCCGCCGCGGCCGGGTCGCCGGTGGCGTCCTTGAAGGCGACGATATTGTCCACCTCGCGGAACAGCCGCAGCAGCACATCGGCGGCGATGCGGCGGCCGGTGCGGCCCGGCACGTCGTAGACCATCAGCGGCAGGCGGGTGGCCGCGGCCACCGCGCGGAAATGGGCTTCGATGCCGGCTTGCGGCGGGCGGTTGTAATAGGGGCCGACCACGAAGACGCCGGCGGCGCCCAGGCCGGCGGCCTCGCGCGTCAGCGCGATCGCGTGTTCGGTGTGGCTGCTGCCGGTGCCGGCCAGCACCGGGATGGTGACCGCCTCGCTGACCGCGCGCACCAGATCGCGGCGTTCCTCGTCGCTCAGCGTCGGCGCCTCGCCGGTGGTGGCCGCCACCACCAGGCCGTCGCTGCCGTTGGCTGCCAGATGTCTGGCCAGTTGCCGCGCCGCGTCCAGATTCAGCCGGCCGGCCTCGTCGAAGGGCGTGACCATGGCGGTCAGCACCTTGCCCCAATGTTCTGTCATTTTGCTTCCTTTGTTCTTCTTGGCCGCCTTGGCGGCGGCTGCGGCCGATTCTACTCCTTATTGCGACGCCTTTCCCGCGGTTTCAGCCCAGGCAGGCCTTGAGCGCCGCTTCCAATTCCGGGCGCAGCGCCGCGAGATCCGCGCTCGGCCCTTGGGTCAGCAAGGCCTGCGAAATGCTTCCGTAGCAAAGACAGTGAGCCATGCGCGCGGCGGCGTCCAGCCGCGGCGGCGGCTCGGCGGCGGCGGCCAATGCGGCGCGCCAGATGTCCACGTATTGCTGGTAGTGGCGGCGGTAGGCGTCCATCGGGGAGACCCGGCGCTCCAGCAGGAACAGCGCGTTCCAGGCCGGCGCCTGGCGTTGGATCGTGTCCAGTTGCAAGGCCAGCAGCGCGGCGGCGATATCGCGACGATCCGCGCCGCGGCGGGCGGCGGCGCATTGGCGCAGCGCGCCGGCCAGCGCGTGCACATGCTGATGGATGCACAGCGCGGCCAGGCCGTCCATATTGCGCACGTACTGATAAAAGGTGCCGACCGCCACGCCGGCGACGGCGGCCACCTCGCGCACCGTGGTTTTGGCGTAGCCGCGCGTGAGCAAAACCTGAACAAAGGCCTGTTGCAGCGCGATCAGGCTGGCGCGCGAACGCGACTGGCGCGGACGCCGGCGCGTGGTCGGCGCGGCCTGTTCGGCTTGCTGAGCCGCGGTGGGGGAAACCCGAACATGTCGCATCGCCGCTTTCCTTATACTTTCGTCATGGCCGCGAACGCGGCGCGAGGAGACGGAACGATGATCTGGCAAACCCATGAAGTGAGCAACCAGTACGAAGAACTGGCGGATTACTCGCTGTACGACAGCGACCCGGCTTTGCGCGAGGCGCTGCGGCGCGCCGACGCGGGCTGGGCCGAGGCCGGGCTCAGCGCCTACGGCGAGCGCCTGGGGCGGGCGGACAGCTTCGAACTGGCCGAGCAAGCCAACCGCCATGCGCCGGAGTTGCGGGCTTTCGACCGCCGCGGCCGTCGCGTCGACCAGGTGGATTCCCACCCGGCCTGGCACCAGTTCTTGGCGCTGTATCGTGAGCAAGGCCTGGTGAGCATGCCTTTCGACAGCCAGCGGCCGGGCCGCTGGACCGCGGCGATGGCCGGCCTCTATCTGCATGGCCAGGTGGAGGCAGGCAGCTTGTGCCCGGCGACGATGACCCAGGCCGCGATTCCCTTGCTGCGGCGCGAGCCGGCGCTGTGGGCGCAGTTGGGCGACAAGCTGTTCAGCCGCGTTCACGACAGCCGCGACCTGCCGCTGGAGCGTAAGGCATCGGCCTGGATAGGCATGGGCATGACCGAGAAGCAGGGCGGTTCCGACGTGCGCGCCAATACCACCCAGGCGACGCCCTTGGGCGCCGGCGGGCGCGGCGGAGAATACCTGTTGCGCGGCCATAAGTGGTTCTGGTCGGCGCCGATGTGCGACGCCCACCTGGTGGTGGCCAAGACCGCCGACGGCGCGCCGTGCTGCTTTTATCTGCCGCGCTGGCGGCCGGACGGCGAGCGCAACGCGGTGAGGATCCAGCGTCTGAAGGACAAGGTGGGCAATCGCAGCAACGCCGGTTGCGAGGTGGAGTTCCAGGACGCCTGGGGCGTGCTGATCGGCGAGGAGGGCCGCGGTATTCCCACCATCATTGAAATGGCCGGCTACACCCGGCTCAACTGCGTGATCGGCAGCGCCGCGCTGCTGCGCCAGGGCGCGGTGCAGGCGCTGGCTTATGCGCGGCGGCGCATGGCCTTCGGCAGGCGGCTGGCCGAGCAGCCGCTGATGCGCGCGGTGCTGGCGGACCTGGCGCTGGAAAGCGAGGCGGCGCTGCAATTGGCGGCGCGGCTGTCCGAAGCCTTCGAGCGCGATGACGAGCCGGCGCAGCGCGCTTGGAAACGCATCATCACGCCGGCGGCCAAGTTCTGGGTGTGCAAGCGCGCGGTGGAGCTCAGCGGCGAGGCGATGGAAGTATTCGGCGGCAACGGTTATGTCGATGGACCAATGGCGCGGCTATACCGCGAAGCGCCGTTGAATTCGATCTGGGAGGGCTCCGGCAATGTGATGTGCCTGGATCTGATCCGCGCGCTGCAGCGCGAGCCCGAGGCCTGGCAGGCGCTGCTGGCGGATTTGACCGACTTGTCCGGCGGCGAGCCGGTGTTGATCGCGGCGCTGGCGCAATTGCGCCAGCTGGCGGCTAGGCCGGCCGAACTTGAGCCTTTGGGGCGGCGTTTCGCCCAATTGCTGGCGCTGACGGCGCAGGCCTGCCTGCTGGCGCGCCATGCGCCGTCGGCTTCGGCCCAGGGTTTTATCGCCAGCCGTTTGGACGATGGACAATGGGGACGGGTGGCCGGCGCGCTGGACGGGAGCCGGCTGGATATCGCGGCCATCCTGCAGCGCGCCTTGCCGGATTGAGACGGGGCAGGCTCGCCGGCAGGGATGGGCGGGTATCGTCAGCTGCGTTCCAGTTCCGGTGCCGCGCGGCGGCTCATCTTGGCCTGCAACTGCATCAGGCCGTAGAGCAGCGCTTCGGCGGTGGGCGGGCAGCCGGGAATGTAGATGTCCACCGGCACGATAGTGTCGCAGCCGCGCACCACCGAATAGCTGTAGTGGTAGTAGCCGCCGCCGTTGGCGCAGGAGCCCATGGAGATCACATAGCGTGGTTCCGCCATCTGGTCGTAGATCTTGCGCAGTGCCGGCGCCATCTTGTTGCTCAGAGTGCCGGCAATGATCATCAGATCGGCCTGGCGCGGGCTGGCGCGCGGAATCGCGCCGAAACGGTCCATATCGTAGCGCGCGGCGGCGGCCTGCATCATCTCCACCGCGCAACAGGCGAGGCCGAAGGATAGATACCACAGGCTGCCGCCGCGCACGCGGGCGAATAGCTCATCGGCCCGGGTCAACACATAGCCGTCGGTCTTGAGTTCGGAAAAGGCGAGGGCGTTTTGCATGGCGCGGCTCCAGGAGGCAAGGAAATGGCGATAGTGTGCCGCCATCGCCCGTTCCCGGCTTGTACCGAGTCGCCATGCCGCCGTGTCAGCGCGCCGCGTCCGGCACCCGCACCCAGCCTTCCATCAACACCCGCGCGCTGCGGCTCATTACGGCCTTGGTCACGATCCAGGCGCCGCCTTCCTGGCGTGCTTCGGCGCCGACGCGCAAGGTGCCGGACGGATGGCCGAAGCGCACCGCCTGGCGCTCACCGCCACCGGCGGCCTGGTTGACCAGGGTGCCGGGAATCGCCGCGGCGGTGCCTATGGCCACTGCGGCGGTGCCCATCATCGCGTGGTGCAGCTTGCCCATGGACATGGCCCGCGCCAGGAGGTCGATGTCGGCGGCGCGCACCGGCTTGCCGCTGGACGCGAGGTAGTCGGCCGGCGGCGCGACGAAGGCGAGCTTGGGCGTGTGCTGGCGGCTGGCGATTTCGTCCAGCGTCTTGATCAGGCCCATCTTCAGCGCACCGTGGGCGCGTATGGTCTCGAGGCGGGTCAGCGCCGCCGGATCGGCATTGATCGCGTCCTGCAGCTCGGCGCCGCTGTAGCCGATGTCGGAGGCCTTGACGAAGATGGTGGGGATGCCGGCGTTGATCAGCGTGGCCGGGAAGACGCCGACGCCGGGCACGTCCAGCGTGTCCACCAGTTGGCCGGTGGGGAACATCGCGCCGCCGTCGCCATCGCCCTCATCGGCCGGGTCCAGGAACTCCAGCGCGATCTCGGCGGCGGGAAAGGTGACGCCGTCCAGTTCGAAATCCCCGGTTTCCTGCACCTGGCCCGCGGTGATGGGCACGTGAGCGATGATGGTCTTGCCGATATTGGCCTGCCAAATGCGCACCGTGCAGATACCATCGGCGGGAATGCGCGCCGGATCGAGCAGGCCGCCGGCGATGGCGAAGGGGCCGACCGCGGCGGACAGATTGCCGCAGTTGCCGCTCCAGTCGACGAAGGCCTTGTCTATGCCGACCTGGCCGAACAGATAATCGACGTCGTGATCCGGCCGCGAGGACTTGGCCACGATCACGGTCTTGCTGGTGCTGGACGTGGCGCCGCCCATGCCGTCGATCTGCTTGCCGTAAGGGTCCGGGCTGCCGATCACGCGCAGCAGCAGCGCATCGCGCGCCGCGCCCGGCTGCTGCGTGGCTTCCGGCAGGTCCTGCAGTCGGAAGAACACCCCCTTGCTGGTGCCGCCGCGCATATAAGTAGCGGGGATGCGGATCTGGGCGGGTTGAGTCATATGCTGTTTTTCCTGTGCTTGTGGCGGTTCCATGGTCGGGACGCCGCTGTGTTCATTGTGTCCGGGTGTTTAGCGCTTGCCAGATCGCTTCTAGGACTGTGTCCTGATTGTGCAGAATATCGTTGTTCCAGAAGCGCATGATTCTGAAGCCCTGCGCCTGCAGCCAAGCGTCGCGCGCGGCGTCGCTGTGGCTTTCATGATGCTGGCCGCCGTCCGCCTCTATGATTAGCCGCGAGCCGAAGTGGACGAAATCAACGATGTAGGGGCCGATAGGCTGTTGGCGGCGGAATTTCTCGCCATTCAGCCGGTGGGCGCGGAGCTGCTTCCAGAGTCGCTGTTCGGCGTCGGTCATATTGCGCCGTAAGGACTTGGCGAAATCGAGCTGGCGCATACCCCTCTCCCGCAGGGGGAGAGGGGCTTGCTGAGCTGCTGACAGTTAACCTGCCTACCTTACCTTATTGGCAAACCAAGCGATGGAATCGTCGGCTCATGCCATAAATAAAATGAAGTTGAAAGTCTCCCCTCTCTCGCGGGGGGAGAGGGGCTTGATGAGCTGCTGACAGTTAGCCTGCGTGCCTTACCTTGTTGGCAAACCAAGCGATGGAATCGCTGGCTCATGCCAGAAATAAAATGAAGTTGCAAAGTCTCCCCCTCCCGCGAGGGAGGAGAGGTTTGTTGAGCTGCTGGCAGTTAGCCTGCGTGCCTTAACTTGTTGGCAAGTCAAGCGATGGAATCGCTGGCTCATGCCAGAAATAAAATGAAGTTGAAAGTCTCCCCTTCCCGCGAGGGAGGAGGGACTTGCTGAGTTGCTGGTAGTTAGCCTGTGTGCCTTGCCTTATTGGCAAACCAAGCGATGGAATCGCCGGTTAATGCTAGAAGTAAAATAAAGTTGAAAGTCACCCCTCTCCCCTTGAGGGAGAGGGGCCGGGGGAGAGGGGTTCAGCCTCCCGCCCCCTCCAAGAAGTCCTGCGCGAAGCGCTGCAGCACGCCGCCGGCCTCGTAGATCGACACTTCTTCCGCGGTGTCCAGCCTACAGGTCACCGCCACTTGCTCCGTGCCGCCGTCCTTGCGGTGGATCAGCAGCGTCAGCTCGGCGCGCGGCTGGCGCTGGCCGATCACGTCGTAAGTCTCGCTGCCGTCCAGCGCCAGCGTCTTGCGGTTGACGCCGGGTTTGAACTCCAGCGGCAGCACGCCCATGCCGATCAGATTGGTGCGGTGGATGCGTTCGAAGCCTTCGGCGACGATGGCCTCGACGCCGGCCAGGCGCACGCCCTTGGCCGCCCAGTCGCGCGAACTGCCCTGGCCATAGTCGGCGCCGGCGACGATGATCAGCGGCTGCTTGCGCCGCATATAGGTTTCGATCGCCTCCCACATCCGCATCGTCTTGCCTTCCGGCTCCACGCGCGCCAGCGAGCCCTGGCGTACCGAGCCATCCTCGTTCAACACCATTTCATTGAACAACTTGGGGTTGGCGAAGGTGGCGCGCTGCGCGGTCAGGTGGTCGCCGCGATGGGTGGCGTAGGAATTGAAGTCCTCCTCCGGCAAGCCCATTTTCGCCAGGTATTCGCCGGCCGCCGAGTCCAGCAGAATGGCGTTGGACGGGGACAGGTGGTCGGTGGTGATGTTGTCCGGCAGGATGGCCAGCGGGCGCATGCCGCGCAGCGTGCGCGCGCCTGCCAGCGCGCCCTCCCAGTACGGCGGGCGGCGGATATAGGTGGATTGCGGCCGCCACGCGTACAGCGGGCTGGCCTTGGCGGCGGTGTCGCGCCGGATGGCGAACATCGGCTCGTAGACCTGGCGGAAATGTTCGGGCTTGACCGCCTGGCGCAGCACCGCGTCTATTTCCGCGTCGTCCGGCCAGATGTCCTTGAGCCGGATTTCCTTGCCGTCGGCGACGCCGAGCACGTCTTTCTCGATATCGAAGCGCATGGTGCCGGCGATGGCGTAGGCGATCACCAACGGCGGCGAGGCCAGGAAGGCCTGCTTGGCATAGGGGTGGATGCGGCCGTCGAAGTTGCGGTTGCCGGACAGCACCGCCGTCGCGTACAGATCGCGTTCCATGATTTCCCGCTGGATCTTGGGCTCCAGCGCGCCGGACATGCCGTTGCAGGTGGTGCAGGCGAAGGCGACGATGCCGAAGCCCAGTTGTTCCAGCTCGGACAGCAGCCCAGCTTCCTTCAGATAGAGCTCAACCGCCTTGGAACCCGGCGCCAGCGAGGACTTGACCCAGGGCTTGCGAACCAGGCCCAGCCGGTTGGCCTTGCGCGCCAGCAGGCCGGCGGCGATCACATTGCGCGGGTTGGAGGTATTGGTGCAGCTGGTGATGGCGGCGATGATCACCGCGCCGTCCGGCATCAGGCCCTGAGCTTCCTGCGCGCGCGCCTGCTCCAGATTGACGGCGATGCCGCGCTCGGCCAGCGCCGACACCGGCAGCCGCTTGTGCGGATTGGACGGGCCGGCCAGGTTGCGGCCGACGCTGGACAGGTCGAAGCGCAGCACTCGCTCGTACACTACGTTTTGCAGCGTGTCCGCCCACAGGCCGGCGGTCTTGGCATAGCTTTCCACCAGCCGGACCTGTTCGTCGCTGCGGCCGGTCAGCTTCAGGTAGGCGATGGTCTGTTCGTCGATGAAGAACAGCGCCGCGGTGGCGCCGTACTCCGGCGCCATATTGGAGATGGTGGCGCGGTCGCCCAGGGTCAGCGCCGCCGCGCCCGGGCCGTAGAATTCCAGATAAGCGCCAACCACTTTCTGCTGGCGCAGGAATTCGGTCAGCGCCAGCACCACGTCGGTGGCGGTGATGCCTGGGCCGGGCTTGCCGGACAGCTCCACGCCGACGATGTCCGGCAGCCGCATCCAGGAGGCGCGGCCCAGCATCACGTTTTCCGCTTCCAGGCCGCCGACGCCGACGGCGATCACGCCCAGCGCGTCCACGTGCGGGGTGTGGCTGTCGGTGCCGACGCAGGTGTCAGGGTAGGCCACGCCGTGGTCGGCGTGGATCACCGGCGACATCTTCTCCAGATTGATCTGGTGCATGATGCCGTTGCCGGCCGGGATCACGTCGACATTGTCGAAGGCGCTCTTGGTCCACTCGATGAAATGGAAGCGGTCCTCATTGCGCCGGTCTTCGATCGCGCGGTTCTTTTCGAAAGCCTGCGGATCGAAGCCGCCGCATTCCACCGCCAGCGAATGGTCGACGATCAATTGCACCGGCACCACCGGATTGACCTGGGCCGGATCGCCGCCCTGATCGGCGATGGCGTCGCGCAGGCCGGCCAGATCCACCAGCGCGGTCTGGCCCAGGATGTCGTGGCAGACCACGCGCGCCGGGAACCAGGGGAAGTCGCGCTCGCGCTTGCGGCAGGCGATCTGCTCCAGGCATTCGTCCAGCAACGCCGGCTCGCAGCGGCGCACCAGGTTTTCGGCGTGCACGCGGCCGGTGTAGGGCAGCTGCTCCCAGGCGCCGGGGCGGATGGCGTCGATGGCGGCGCGGGCGTCGAAATAGTCGAGCCCGGTACCGGGCAGGGGGATGCGGTAAGCGGAATTCATCATGTTTCAACCAAAGGAAGTTCAGCGGCGGGGCCGGCGGCCCCGCCATGGCGGTTCAGCGTTTGTCCAGCGGCACGAACACCTGGTCTTCCGGGCCGGTGTAATTGGCGCTGGGGCGGATGATCTTGCCGTCCTGGCGCTGCTCGATCACGTGCGCGCCCCAGCCGCTGGTGCGGGCGATCACGAACAGCGGGGTGAACATGGCGGTGGGTACGCCCATCATGTGATAGCTGACCGCGGAAAACCAGTCCAGATTGGGGAACATCTTCTTGATGTCCCACATCACGGTTTCCAGCCGTTCGGCGATATTGAACATCTTGCTGTCGCCGGCGGACTTGGACAGTTCGCGCGCCACTTCCTTGATCACCTTGTTGCGCGGATCGGAAATGGTATAGACCGGATGGCCGAAGCCGATCACCACCTCCTTGCGTTCCACGCGCTCGCGGATGTCGGCCTCGGCCTCGGCCGGGGTTTCGTAGCGCTGCTGGATGTCGAAGGCCACTTCGTTGGCGCCGCCGTGCTTGGGGCCGCGCAGCGCGCCGATGGCGCCGGTGACGGCGCTGTAGAGATCCGAGCCGGTGCCGGCGATGACGCGGGCGGTAAAGGTGGAGGCGTTGAATTCATGCTCGGCGTATAGATTGAGCGAGGTGTGCATCGCGCGCACCCATTCCGGCGACGGCTTCTCGCCGTGCAGCAGGTGCAGGAAATGGCCGCCTATGCTGTCGTCGTCGGTTTCCACCTCGATGCGCTTGCCGTTGTGGCTGAAATGGTACCAGTACAGCAGCATCGAACCCAGACTGGCCATCAGCCGATCGGCGATGTCGCGCGCGCCGGCCAGATTGTGATCGTCCTTTTCCGGCAAGGCGCAGCCCAGCGCGGACACGCCGCTGCGCATCACATCCATCGGGTGGGCGCTGGCCGGCAGCGCTTCCAGCGCGGCCTTCACCGCCGCCGGCAGGCCGCGCAGCGATTTCAGCTTTTTCTTGTAGCCGACCAGCTCGGCCTTGTTCGGCAGCTTGCCGTGCACCAGCAGATAGGCCACTTCCTCGAACTCGCAACGGCCGGCGAGATCGAGGATGTCGTAGCCGCGGTAGTGCAGATCATTGCCGCTGCGGCCAACTGTGCACAGCGCGGTATTGCCGGCGGCGACGCCGGACAGGGCTACGGATTTCTTGGGTTTGATGCCAACAACGGTTTCGCTCATGGTTTTCTCCTGATCGCAGACCTGTGGAACAATTATTTTTCGTAGAAAACAGCCAGCCAGACGCTGTCCCGCTCCGGGGCGGTCCAGGCCACGCGGTGGCGTTGGCGCGGCGCTATGGCCACGCAATCGCCCGGCTCCAATCTGAGGCGCCGCGGCGGGTCCTGGTATTCCAGCTCCGCCGCGCCGGACAGCAGCAGCACCCATTCCGCCTCATCCTGTTCATACCAGAACCCATCCGGCGAAGAATGGCCGCGGGAAACGATGCGCTCGACGCGAAAGCCTTTGCCGCCGCTGAACAAGGTTTGCAGCAATTCTTCCGGCAACTCTTCCGGAATGTGGCCGAACAGATTACTCGGCGTCATGGCCTTCCTGGCGGAACAGCGCGTCCAGTTTCTGTTCGTAGGCGTGGTAGTCCAGGTGCGCATAAAGATCGGCGCGCGTCTGCATTGTGTCCAGCACCGCCTGTTGGCCGCCGTCGCGACGGATCGCGCCGTAGACGCCGAGCGCGGCCTGGCTCATCGCGCGGAAGGCGGACAAGGGGTAGAGCACCAGGCCGACGCCGTGTTCGCCCAGCTCGCGGGTATTGAACAACGGGGTGGCGCCGAACTCGGTGATATTGGCCAATACCGGCACTTTCACCGCCTCGGCGAAACGGCGGTACATCGCCAGCTCGGTCATCGCCTCCGGGAAGATCATGTCGGCGCCGGCTTCGACGCAGGCGACGGCGCGTTCGATGGCGGCATCCAGCCCCTCCACCGCCAGCGCATCGGTGCGCGCCATGATCACGAAGCCGTCGTCGCGGCGCGCGTCCACCGCCGCCTTGACGCGGTCCACCATTTCGTTCTGGCTGACGATGGCCTTGTTGGGGCGATGGCCGCAGCGTTTTTGCTGCACCTGGTCCTCGATGTGCACCGCGGCGGCGCCGGCCTTCTCCAGGCTGCGGACCGCGCGGGCGATATTGAAAGCGCCGCCCCAGCCGGTGTCTATGTCCACCAGCAGCGGCAGCGCGCTGGCGTCGGTGATGCGGCGCACATCGATCAGCACGTCTTCCAGCGTGGTGATGCCCAGGTCTGGAATGCCGCAGGAGCAGGCGGCGACGCCTCCGCCGGACAGATACAGCGCTTTGAAGCCGGAGTGTTCGGCCAGGCGGGCGGCATAGGCGTTGACCGCGCCCACCACTTGCAGGGGATGTTCGCTTGCAACTGCTTGGCGGAAGCGTTGGCCGGGGGTGCTCATTGCAATGGATTCCTAAGTAGTGATCTGAGACAAGGACGCCGGGGCTCAGGCCGGCGTCGGCGCATTGCCGAACACATGTAACGCCAATGTCATTCAAGCAAGTGCTTGGTAGGAGTTTAAAGGCTGCTTTGCGCGCTGGCAATACGGCTAAAACAAATGTTCAAGTTTCAGTCCAGGTCTGTTATGTTTCGCTGCTGAATCGCGTGGGGGAACTCATTGCAAGCGCTGTGGTCTAGTCACAGTCCACATAAACGACCACAAACACGACCAGTGGGCAAATCAGGGAGCATAACAACGACATGAGTGATCGGGATCTCGATCAACAGTTGGTGGAGCGTGCCCAGCGAGGTGAAAAAAGAGCTTTCGATCTGCTTGTTGCCAAGTATCAGCGACGTCTCGCCAGGTTGTTGTCGCGGTTTATCCGCGACGGCGCTGACATCGAGGATGTAACGCAAGAAGCGTTTGTCAAAGCGTATCGTGCCTTGCCGTCGTTTCGTGGCGAGAGCGCGTTTTACACATGGCTGTACAGAATCGGCATCAATACTGCCAAGAATTTCCTTAGCGCCTCCGGACGTCGTCCGGTGGTCAACAGCGAGATAGAGGACGAGGACGGCGAAAGCTTCGACATGGCGTCGCAGCTGCCCGACCTGAACACGCCCGAAACCGAGCTGATGAACAAGGAAATCCTGGCAACGGTCAATGCTGCCGTGGAGGCTTTGCCGGAGGAACTAAGAACCGCAATTTCGCTCAGGGAAATGGACGGTCTATCCTACGACGAAATCGCCAAGGTGATGGATTGCCCGATAGGCACCGTGCGTTCGCGGATTTTCCGAGCGCGCGAGGCGATTGCTGCCGAACTCAGGCCTTTGCTGGATACGGCCAAGAACAGAAGGTGGTAGGTATGAAAGAAACGATATCCGCGATGATGGATGGCGAACTGGACGACGGCGACGTAGCCAGAACCATCGCCGCCATTGGATCCGACAAGCAACTGGATGACGCCTGGGGCGCATACCATTTGATCGGCGACGCGATGCGGGCCAACCGCATGGCCGGCTTCGACGTGCGCGAGCGCGTGACGAGCCGACTGGCGGCGGAACCGACCGTGCTGGCGCCGCGGCGCTGGCTGCGCCCGGCGCGTGCGCGCACCGCCGGCGCGGTGGCGCTGGCCGCCAGCGTGAGCTTTGCCGCCGTGGTGGGCTGGCAGCAGCTCTCGCATCGAGGCGAGCCGGCTTCGCTGGTGGCGGACAAGGGCGTGCCGGTGCAGGTTGCGCAGCCGGCTCAGGCCAGCCAGCCGGAGCGTGATGATCCTTATCTGCTGGCGCACCAGGAAGTGACCTCCGATCAAGGCAATATGAAGGTGTCCTACGGAAACGGAGCTCGCCGTTAAATGCGTGTAATTCCTCTGATTAGTTTGATGGTTGTGGCGGCGGCGCCTGCCGCCCATGCAGAGGATGACTGGCAGCTGCTGCGCAATGTGGCGGCTGCCGGACGCCAGCAGGCGCTGAACGGCACCTATCTGCACCAAATGAACGGCACGCTGGAAACCTTCCATATCGTCAGGGAGGGGCAGGGCGACGCTACGCGGGAAAAGCGGACGTCGCTGGACGGCCCGTCCCGGGAAATCATTCGCAAGGGCAATGAGCTGGCCTGTTTCGCGCCGGATAAGAAGGCGCTGAACGCGGCCAAGATCAGTGCGATGCGCCTGTTCCCCGCGCTGTTGCCGGAAGACATGAGCGAGATCAACCAGTCGTATTCGCTCAAGCATGTCGGCAGCGACCGGGTGGCGCAACGTGACTGCAGCCTGCTGGAATTGCGGCCCAAGGACAGGCAGCGTTACACCCTGCGCATGTGCGTGGAGCCGCTGACCTCGCTGCCCTTGAAAATGGTGACCCTGTCGCCCAAGGGCGAGGCGGTGGAGCAATTCACCTTCACCGATATCGATTTGACCGGTCCCAAGGACAAGCGCGCCTATCGGCCCAAGTTCTCGCAGAAATTCCTGCTGCGTCCGGGTGGGGCTTCGCAGCCGCAGGTTAGCGCGCAGGTCGATAACGATGTGTCCGGATTGCCGAACGGCTTCCACTTGCTGCGCTCGGTGCAGCGCAGCCTGCCGGGCCAGGCCGGCAAGTCGGTGCGCCACATGGTGTATTCCGACGGGCTGGTGATGCTGTCGCTGTTCGTCGAGACCCAGCCGGAAGGCGCGCGGCTCGAACGCAGCAGCAATCTGCACGGCGCCATCAATATGGCTACCGGTCCTCAAGGCAGCTATCAATTGACCGCGGTGGGCGATATGCCCGAGCCGGCGATGATGGGGCTGCTGAAAGGCCTGAAGGTCAGCCTCAAGCCATGATGGCACGTCCCGCTGGCGTTTCGGCGCGCAAATCCCGTTTCTTGTCCTTGGCGGCGAGGCGGGGTTTGGCGCCGATGGGCGCAGCGGGATCGGAGCCGGCGCAAGCGCGTCGGCTCGTCTGTTTTTCGGCGTCCGGCCTTGCCGGCGCCGTAATCCCTCAGCCGGCATTCGTCGGCACGTCTTAAATACAACATATCAAGATGGAGCGCTCATGCCGGTCAAAAAACTGATCGTTTCCGCCATGTTGGCGGCCTCTATTATGGCGGGCGCGGTGCCCGCCGCAATGGCCGCGGAACTGCCGGACTTCAGCCAGATTGTCTCTAACGAGGGCAAGGCGGTGGTCAATATCAGCACCAAGTCGACGGTGCGCGAGGTCAGCAACGATCTGCCCGAGGGCATGAGCGGCGACCCATTCTTTGAATTCTTCCGCCGCTTCGCGCCGCCGCGCGCCCAAGAGCGGCAGGAGTCCTCGCTGGGCTCTGGCTTCATCATTTCCGCCGACGGTTATGTGCTGACCAATGCTCATGTGGTGGCCCGCGCCGATGAAATCACCGTCAAGCTGACCGACAAGCGCGAGTACAGGGCCAAGGTGATAGGCGCCGATGCCCGCACCGATGTGGCGCTGCTGAAGATAGAGGCCGACAAGCTGCCGGTGGTGCGCCGCGGCGACGCCAATGCCTTGAAAGTGGGCGAAGGGGTATTGGCCATCGGCTCGCCGTTTGGTTTCGAGAATACCGCCACTTCCGG
Source organism: Chromobacterium sp. (assembly GCF_041912965.1). NCBI lineage: Bacteria > Pseudomonadati > Pseudomonadota > Betaproteobacteria > Neisseriales > Chromobacteriaceae > Chromobacterium > Chromobacterium sp. The sequence goes on from NZ_JAYSGF010000006.1 coordinate 124,434, forward strand.
CATCGTCTCCGGTAAGAACCGCATGCTGCCGGATGAAACCTTCGTGCCCTTCATCCAGACCGACGCGGCGATCAACCCCGGCAATTCCGGCGGCCCGCTGTTCAACACCCGGGGCGAAGTGGTGGGCATCAACTCCCAGATCTTCAGCCGTTCCGGCGGTTTCATGGGTATTTCCTTCGCCATTCCGATCGATGTGGCGATGGACGTGGTGGCTCAGTTGAAGGCCAAGGGCCATGTCAGCCGCGGCAAGATCGGCGTGGTGATCCAGGAGTTGAGCCAGGATCTGGCCGCCTCCTTCGGCCTGGCCAAGCCGGCCGGCGCGCTGATCAACGCGGTGGAGCCGAACGGCCCGGCGGCCAAGGCTGGCGTCAAGCCCGGCGACATCATCCAGCAGGTGGACGGCAAGCCGGTGGAGTCCGGCTCCGATCTGCAGCGCTTGATCGGCAGCATTCCGCCTGGCAAGCCGGTAACGCTGGGCCTGTGGCGCAACCGCGCGGCGACCTCGGCCAAGGTAGTGCCGGTGGAACAGCAGGATCAGGACCCGCGGCTGGCGCAGCGTGAATACCGCGGTTCGCAGCAGGAGCGCCCGAACGAGCAGAGCTTCTCGCAGATCGGTTTGCGTCTGCAGGTATTGAACCCGGCTCAGCTGCAGCGCGCTGGCATCAAGTACGGCCTGCTGGTACGCGGCGCCAATAATGTCGCGATGCGCGCCGGCATCCAGCCGGGCGACGTGATCGTCGGTATCGGCAGCGAGCCGCTGGCCAATGTCGAGCAGCTGAAATCCGCCTTGTCTGCGGCCAAGAAAGGCTCGTCCATCGCCTTGCAAGTGCTGCGCCAGGGGATCACCCAGTTCATCCCGCTGCCGGTGGGCGACGGCAAGTGAAGCTGACGCTGTATTTCCGCGAGTACTGCAGCTTGTGCCATCAGATGCTGGCTGAGCTGCAGCCCTGGCGCGAGCGTCACGGCTTCGAGCTGGATATTGTCGATGTCGACGCCGACCCGGAGCTGGAGCGCCGCTTCAACGAACTGGTGCCGGTCCTGATGGACGGAGAGCGCGAAATCTGCCACTGGCATCTGGATGCCGCCAGACTGGCTGCACATTTGGGCGAAATCGGCTAAAATCCGCGCCAGTGTGAGTTTATATCGGGGGCACTTGGGTGCCCCCGCTTGCTGGATGGGCTGTTAACGGCTTTAGAGGTCGCAATCCTGATGATGAGCCGCTTTCATCAGGCCCGCGGCTTCCATCGGCAGTTCCGGGCACGCTAGCGTGCCCTTATCTTTTGCTGGATATCATGAAAAACATTCGAAATTTCTCGATCATTGCCCATATCGACCATGGCAAATCGACCCTGGCCGACCGCTTCATTCAATTCTGTGGCGGCCTGGAAATGCGCGAAATGAGCGCCCAGGTGCTGGACTCGATGGACATCGAGAAAGAGCGCGGCATCACCATCAAGGCGCAGACCGCGGCCTTGAGCTACAAGGCGCGCGACGGCCAGGTTTATAACCTGAACCTGATCGACACTCCCGGACACGTGGACTTTTCCTACGAAGTGTCGCGCTCGCTGTCCGCCTGCGAAGGCGCGCTGCTGGTGGTGGACGCCTCGCAAGGCGTGGAAGCGCAGACCGTGGCCAACTGCTACACCGCCATCGAGCTGGGCGTGGAAGTGGTGCCGGTGCTGAACAAGATCGACCTGCCGGCCGCCGAGCCGGAGCGCGTCAGCCAGGAAATCGAGGACATCATCGGCATCGAGGCGGCGGATGCGGTGCGCGCCTCGGCCAAGTCCGGCATCGGTATCGAGGACATTCTGGAAGAAGTGGTCACCAAGGTGCCGCCGCCGGTGGGCGAGGCCGACGGCCCGCTCAAGGCGCTGATCATCGACTCCTGGTTCGACAACTACGTCGGCGTGGTGATGCTGGTGCGCGTGATCGACGGTTCGCTGAAGCCCAAGGACAAGATCAAGTTCATGGCCACCGGCGCCGAGCATCTGTGCGAACAAGTGGGCGTGTTCACGCCCAAATCCGTCCAGCGTCCGAATCTGAACGCGGGCGAGGTGGGTTTCGTCATCGCTGGCATCAAGGAATTGAAATCGGCCAAGGTGGGCGACACCATCACCCTGGTGTCCAAGCCGGCCACCGAGGCGCTGCCGGGCTTCAAGGAAGTGCAGTCCCAGGTATTCGCCGGCCTGTATCCGGTGGAAAGCCACGACTACGAGGCGCTGCGCGACGCGCTGGAAAAACTGCAGCTGAACGACGCTTCGCTGAAGTTCGAGCCGGAAGTGTCGCAGGCGCTGGGCTTCGGCTTCCGCTGCGGCTTCCTCGGCCTCTTGCACCTGGAGATCGTGCAGGAGCGCCTGGAGCGCGAGTTCGACATGGATCTGATCACCACCGCGCCCACGGTGAACTACGAAGTAGTGATGAGAGACGGCGTGGTGGAAGTGGTGTCCAACCCGTCGCGGATGCCGGATGCCGGCAAGTACGACGAGTTGCGCGAACCCATCATCACCTCCACCATCCTGGTGCCTCAAGACTATGTCGGCGCGGTGATGACGCTGTGCAACCAGAAGCGCGGCGTGCAGCGCAATATGCAGTACATGGGCCGCCAGGTGATGCTGACCTACGATCTGCCGATGAACGAAGTGGTGATGGACTTCTTCGACAAGCTGAAGTCCACCAGCCGCGGCTACGCCTCGCTGGATTACGAGTTCAAGGAATTCCAGAGCGCCGATCTGGTCAAGCTTGACGTGCTGGTCAATGGCGAGAAGGTCGACGCGCTGTCGCTGATCGTGCACCGTGCCTCCAGCGTCTACCGCGGCCGTGAACTGGTGTCCAAGATGCGTGAACTGATTCCGCGCCAGATGTTCGATATCGCGGTGCAGGCGGCCATCGGCGGCCACATCATCGCGCGCGAGACGGTCAAGGCACTGCGCAAGAACGTGTTGGCCAAGTGCTACGGCGGCGACATCACTCGTAAGAAAAAGCTGCTGGAAAAGCAAAAGGCGGGCAAGAAGCGCATGAAGCAAGTGGGCAATGTGGAAATTCCGCAGGAAGCCTTCCTGGCAATTCTTCAAGTAGGGGACAAATAAGTGGGCGGAAATCTGTTCTGGGTGTTTGTCGTGGCGGTGGCGATCGGCGGCATGCTGATCGCTTTTGGCGGCAAGAAGCAAGAAGGCGCCAAGGATTGGCCGCAGGCGGTGCAGTGGGGCTACCTGGCGGTGCTGATCGGCGGCTTTGGTCTGCTGTCCAACTATATGAGCTTCACCGCGGTGATGCTGGTCTTCGTGCTGATCACCGGCGCGGTGTGGTGCGCCGACAAGCTGCTGTTGGCCAAGCGCCGCGCCGCCGGTGCTCAGGCGGGTCATTTCGTCGATTACTCGCGCGGCTTCTTCCCGGTGATCCTGGTGGTGTTCCTGCTGCGCTCCTTCATCGCCGAGCCGTTCCAGATCCCCAGCAGCTCGATGCGTCCGGGCCTGGTGGTGGGCGATTTCATCCTGGTGAACAAATTCACCTATGGCCTGCGCGTGCCGGTGCTGAACACCGTGTTCGCGCCAGTGAACAAGGTGGAGCGCGGCGATGTGGTGGTGTTCAACTTCCCGCCCAACCCCAAGGTCAATTACATCAAGCGCGCCATCGGTCTGCCGGGTGATGTGGTCGAATACCGCGACAAGCGCCTGAGCGTCAACGGCAAGCCGCTGCCGGACGCCGACGACGGCAGCTACGAATACCTGGAGCAGGGCCTGATGATGGTCAATGCCCAGCGCTACAAGGAAACCATGGGTCAGCGCACTTACTCGGTGCTGAACAATGCCGGCACCCCGGTGGTGTCCTTGAGTCAGGTACAAGACTTCCCGTACCGCGACAACTGCCGCTATGATGACAATGGCTTTGTCTGCAAGGTGCCGGCCGGTCATTACTTCATGCTGGGCGATAACCGCGACAATAGCCTGGACGGCCGCTACTGGGGCTTTGTCGATGACAAGCTGATGGTGGGCAAGGCCTTCATGATCTGGATGAACTTTGGCGATCTGTCGCGCATCGGCAAGTCCATCCATTGACAACACCAGGACTGCAACCGGAGAGCATTATGCATTTCAGCCGTCAACAAGGTTTGTCGCTGTTTTCCGTACTGCTGCTGATGATAGTACTGGGCGGCGCCATCATGGTGGGCATGAAGGTGACGCCGGTGTACACCGAGTACGCCGAGGTGCGCCACGCGATCACCTCCTTGTCCACCCAGTCCAATGTCGGCGAGGCTTCGGTGCGCCGCGACTTCAATCAGCGCGCCAGTGTGGCCGGGATCACCTCGATCAAGGGGGAGAACCTGACCGTGGTCACCGGCAGCAACTTCGTTTTCGTGCGCGCGGTGTATCAGCGCGAAGTGCCGCTGTTCTCCAACGTCAGTCTGCTGTTCAAATTCGATACCCAAGCGGGCCAGCCTCCGCAATAAACCACGTGATACCAACCGATAATAGATTCCGGCGCCTGAGTCAGGCGCTGGATTACGCATTTCAGAAGCCGGAGCTGCTGCGTCAGGCCTTGACGCACCGCAGTTACGGCGCCAGCAACAATGAACGTTTCGAATTCGTCGGCGACAGCATCCTCAATTACACCGTCGCCCGCATGCTGTTCGATCAATTCCCCAAGCTGACCGAGGGCGAGCTGTCGCGCTTGCGCGCCAATCTGGTCAACCAGAACACCCTGGCCGAGATCGCCCACGAACTCAAGCTGGGCGATTATCTCTACTTGGGCGAGGGCGAATTGAAAAGCGGCGGCTTCAACCGGCCGTCCATCCTCGCCGACGCGTTGGAAGCCACGTTCGCCGCGGTCAGCTTCGATTCCGATTTCCTGCGCGCCGAGCAGGTGGTGCGCCGGCTCTACGCCGAACGCGTGTCGTCCATCGACACCACCCGCCAGGCCAAGGACGCCAAGACCCGTTTGCAGGAAGCGCTGCAGGCGCGCAAGCTGGCCTTGCCCAAATACCGTATCCTGTCGCAAAGCGGCGAAGCCCATGAACAATGGTTCCGCGTCGAGTGCGACCTGGGCGAGCTGGCGATAGGCTCCACCGGCGAGGGCGGCAGCCGCCGCGCCGCCGAACAGCAGGCCGCCGAAGCGGCGCTAGTCCTGCTGGAACAAAAACTCGCTGCGAGCAAGAAACGCACATGACTGATATCCAATACCACTGCGGCTTTGTCGCCATCGTCGGCCGTCCCAATGTCGGCAAATCCACGCTGATGAACCACCTGATCGGCCAGAAGATCAGCATCACGTCCAAGAAGGCGCAAACCACGCGCCACCGCGTCACCGGCATTCACACCGAGAACAACGCTCAGTTCGTCTTCGTCGACACCCCGGGGTTTCAGACCTTCCACAAGGGCGCGCTCAACGAAACCCTGAACAAGAGCGTCAAGGACTCGCTGGGCAGCGTCGATTGCGTGCTGTTCGTGCTGGAAGCGATGCGCTTCACCGGCGCCGACCGCGAAGTGATGGCCTTGCTGCCCAAGCGCACCCCGGTAATCCTGGTGGTGAACAAGCTGGACAAGGCCAAGGACCGCGACGCGCTGCAGGCCTTCATCGCCGAGGTGCAGGCGGAATTCGCCTTCGCCGGCGTGGAAGTGGTCAGCGCCAAGCACGGCCAGCGCCTGAGCGAACTGCTGGAGCAGGTGCGGCCGCATCTGCCGGAATCGATGCCGCTGTATCCGGAAGACATGGTCACCGACAAGAGCGAGCGCTTCCTGGCCGCCGAGATCGTGCGTGAAAAACTGTTCCGCTATCTGGGCGAAGAACTGCCGTACGAAATGAATGTGGAAGTGGAAATGTTCGAAATGGACGGCGAGCTGCGCCGCATCCATATCGGCGTGCTGGTGGACAAGGAAAACCAGAAGCCCATCGTCATCGGCCGCGGCGGCGAGAAGCTGAAGAAGATCTCCACCGAGGCGCGTATGGACATGGAAAAACTGTTCGACGGCAAGGTCTTCCTGCAAGTCTGGGTCAAGGTCAAGTCCGGCTGGGCCGACGACGTGCGCTTCCTGCGGGAATTCGGCCTGGACTGACACCCCGATGCACTATCACTTGGCGCCGTCCTGCTGGACGGTGATTTTTTCTCTGCAGCAAGGGCAGGACTTGCCCGGCAGCCGCGACTTGCTGGAGCGCGTCGCCAGGCTGGCGTCCTGCCAGGCCGGTTTCCTCGGCCTGGAGCGCGGCGAGCCGGGGCAGGACACCGTGTCCTACTGGGACAGCGTGGAGGCCATTGCCGCCTGGCGCCAATGCGCGGAGCGCCTGATCGCGCAGCGCTACGGGCCGGAGGCCTGGTACCGGGTGTTCGCCTTCAACGTCAGTCCCGCCGCGGCCTGTCCGCGCGGAGCCGCGGGATGAGCCAGCCGGGCAGGGTGGATCGTCAGCCGGCCTATGTGCTGCATACGCAGCCCTACCGGGAAACCAGCCTGCTGGTGGAAGTGCTCAGCCGCGATCATGGCCGTTTCTCGGTGGTCGCGCGCGGCGCGCGCCGGCCGCGCGCGGATCTGCGCGGCCTGTTGCTGCCGTTTCAGCCGCTGACCCTGGCCTGGTTCGGCAAGGGCGAGCTGCGCACCCTGCACAGCGCGGACTGGGACGGCGGCGTGCCTCAGCTGTCCGGCCTGCCGCTGATCTGCGGTTTCTATCTGAACGAACTGATGATGAAGCTGACCGCGCGCGACGATCCCGAGCCGCGCGCCTTCGCCGTCTACGACGCGGCGGTGCGCGGCCTGGCGCGTCAGAGCGGCCTGGCGACGGTGCTGCGCCGCTACGAATTGAGGCTGACCCAGGTGCTGGGCTACGCGCCCAGCCTGCTGCGCGACGGTGATGGCGCGGAAGTGGACGCCGACGCCAGCTACTGGTGCCAGGGCAATGCCGCGCCGGAGCGGGACGCCGGCCAGAGCTTGGAGCGCGGGCTGCGGCTCAGCGGCGCCAGCCTGCTGGCGATAGAAGCCGACGATTACGCTGCGGCGGCCACCCGGCTTGAAGCGCGGGCATTGATGCGAGTATGGTTGAGCGCTTTATTGGGCGAGGAGCCGCTGGCTTCGCGCGAACTATTGCAAGCCGTCAATTCCCTGTCGGATTGAGGCGAAGCTAATCGGGAGAGAATATGATTCTGTTGGGCGTAAACATCGATCACGTCGCCACCTTGCGTCAGGCGCGCGGCACCCGTTATCCCAGCCCGGTTGAGGCCGCGCTGGTGGCGGAAACCGCCGGCGCCGACCTGATCACCCTGCATCTGCGCGAGGATCGCCGTCACATCCAGGACGCCGACGTGGTGGCGATGCGCCAGGTGGTCAAGACCCGGGTCAACCTGGAAATGGCGATGACCGAGGAGATGCTGGCCAATGCGCTGGCGGTGAAGCCGGAAGACGTGTGCCTGGTGCCGGAAAAGCGCGAGGAAGTCACCACCGAGGGCGGCCTGGACGCCATCGGCCATTTCGATGATGTCCGCCGCTACACCCGCAGCCTGCTGGACGCCGGCATCCGCGTGTCCATCTTCATCGACCCCGAGCGCACGCAAATCCAGCGCGCCTGGGACGCCGGCGCGCGCGTGGTGGAGCTGCACACCGGCGCTTATGCCGACGCCCATGACGCCGCGGCGCGCGACGGCGAGCTGGCCCGCATCCGCGACGCCGCAGCCTTCGCCGCCGAGCTGGGCATGGTGGTCAATGCCGGTCACGGCCTCAACTACCACAATGTGCAGCCGATCGCCGCGATTCCGCAGATCGCGGAACTGAATATCGGCCACGCCATCGTCGCCCAGGCGCTGTTCGTCGGCTTCGCCGAGGCAGTCAAGGAAATGAAGGCGCTGATGGTGGCCGCGCGCGGCTGAGCGCTGTGCCTACCGTCATCACCCATGCCCTGGCCGGCGCGACGCTGGCCGGCCTGTGCGCGCCGCGTCCGCTGCGCGCCCCCGGCATGGCCGGCTGGCTGCTGCTGTGCGGCGCGGCGGCGATGCTGCCGGATCTGGACGTGATCACCTTCAAGCTGGGCATTCCCTATGCCAGCCCCTGGGGGCATCGCGGCGTTTCCCATTCGCTGACGCTGGCCTTGATCGCCGGCGGCGTGCTGGCCGTGCTCGGCAAACGCTGGTGGTCGCGGCTGGGTTTGGGGCCGCTGCGCGCCTTTGTCGTGCTGAGCCTGGTGGTGGCTTCCCATGCGCTGCTGGATATGTGGACCGACGCCACCCATGGGCCGGCGCTGGCGATGCCTTGGCACCAGGGCCGCTTCTTGTTCGACTGGCGGCCTATCGAGGGCTCGCCGCTGAGGCTGCATCGCTGGCTGGGCGCCAAGGGTCTGCGGGTGCTGAGCTCGGAGCTGCTGTACGTCTGGCTGCCCTGTCTGCTGCTGTGGCTGGCGCGCGCGGCATGGCTGCGCAGGCACGGGGAGGGCGGACGATGATTTACGGCATAGGCACCGATCTGGTGGAAATCGAGCGCATGCGGGTGATGTTCCAGCGCTGGGGCCTCAAGTTGGGTCGGCGCATGCTGGCGCCGGCCGAGCAGCAGGCTTTCGCCGCCAGCGCTGATCCGGCGCGCTTCCTGGCCAAGCGCTTCGCGGTCAAGGAGGCCTTGGCCAAGGCGCTGGGCACCGGCGTGCGCGCGCCGGTATTGCTGACCGCGATCTGGGTCGAGCATGATGAATGGGGCAAGCCGCTATTGGCGCTAAGCCCGGAATTGGACGAATTTTTAAGCCAGCGCGGCGTGGGCGCGCGTCATCTGTCCATCAGCGACGAGCGCGGCCATGCGCTGGCTTTTGTAGTGCTGGAGCGCTCCGCGCCCGGCTAGAGAGAAAGCAAACCGATGCAGCAGACTCAACAGAGCGCGGCCTTGCCGCGCGGGCCGGTGATGGCGGGCGTGGCCGGCCTGCGGCTGACGGATGAAGAGAAGCGGCGCTTGGCGCATCCGCTGGTGGGCGGGGTAATTTTGTTCCGCCGCAATTTCCAGGACATCGAACAACTGAAGGCGCTGACCGCGGAAATTCGCGCGCTGCGCAGCCCGCATCTGCTGATCGCGGTGGATCACGAGGGCGGCCGGGTGCAGCGCTTCCTGGATGGCTTCACCCGCCTGCCGCCGATGCAGGTGCTGGGCCGGATGTGGGAGCAGAATCGCGCGGCGGCCTTGGTGCAGGCGGAGAACGTCGGCTATGTGCTGGCCGCCGAATTGTCCGCCTGCGGCATCGATCTGTCCTTCACCCCGGTGCTGGACCTGGATTGGGGGCGCTGTGCGGTGATAGGCAACCGCAGCTTCCACCGCGACCCGGCCATTGTGGCGGAACTGGCCGAGGCTTTGCAGCGCGGCCTGGCGCGCGGCGGCATGTCCACTTGCGGCAAGCACTTCCCCGGCCATGGCTTCGTCGAGGGCGATAGTCATCATCTGATGCCGGAAGACGGTCGCAGCCTGGCCGAGCTGGAAGCGGACGATTTGATCCCTTTCGGCCGTCTGGCGGCGGCCGGCATGGGTTCGGTGATGCCGGCGCATGTGCTGTATCCAGCGGTGGACGCACAGCCGGCCGGCTTCTCGCAGGTGTGGCTGCAGCAGGTGCTGCGCGGCCGGCTGGGTTTTGACGGCGTGATCTTCTCCGATGCCTTGGACATGGAGGGTGCGGCCGGCGCCGGCAGCTTTGTGCAGCGCGCCGACGCGGCCTTGGCCGCCGGTTGCGATATGGTGCTGGTCTGCAATGATCCCCAGCAGACCGATCTGATCCTGGCCCATCTGCGGCCGCCGGCGCAGCCGGAACTGGCGCGGCGCTTGGAGCGCATGGCCGGCCGGGCGGCGGATTGGGCTGCGGAGCTGGCCGGTCCGGCCTTCGCCGCGGCGCGTGCCCAGGTGGAGCGTTTGACCATGCCGGCGGACGCGATGCGCGGGCCGGATGTGGGTGAGGCCAATTAAGCGTGACGCTTGCTTAGAACCTGTTCAAAGTCTGCTGCGCTTCGGCGATACGGCGTTGAAACCGAGCTCAAAATGCTCATGTACCGTTTGTACATTCCGCTTTTTCGCTCGTTTTCGCCTTGTCTCGCCCTTGCTCGCGAGACTTTGAACAGGCTCTTAGAGCGGCTAACAAATTCCTGATGCTGCGTTGCGCCGACTTGTCGTACTCAAGTACTGCCTGCGTCGGCGCGCCTTGCCTCAGCCGTGAAACTGACAATGTTAGCCGCTCTTAAGGGGGGGGGCGGAAAACGTCTTTTGCCACGGAAGGCCATGGGAGCAGGCAAGGTCTGTGGTTTCTTTTGCCACGGAAACACACGGAAAAACACGGACCAAAGACGGTAGAAGGTTTCGTGGGTTTCCTGGCCGAAGGAGGTGTCTTTTTCCGTGTCTTCCGTGCGTTTCCGTGGCTAATAAAGGTGGCTAAACAAACTGCACCGGCACGTAGAAGTCGCGTCCCGGGCGGCTCACCAGCACTTGCGGCTGGCCCTGGATCACCGCGCGGAAGGCGCGCGGCAGGCGGCGCCAGTCCATGAACTTCATCTTGATGCTGTCGTACTGCGCTTGAGTGTGTGCCATGCTGTTCTCCCGAAGGTTCAGTCCACTTTGTGGATGACGTTGGTGACGACGCCCCAGATATGGAAGGCGGCGTCTTCCGGCACCGGAATCGGCTGGAATTCCGGGTTTTCCGGCAGCAGGCGGAGGCCCTTGGCGGTTTTTTCCAGCCGCTTCACCGTCAGCTCGCCATTGAGCGCCGCCACCACCACCTTGCCGTTGCGCGCTTCCGCCGCGCGGTCCACCACCAGCAGGTCGCCGTCGTGGATGCCGGCGCCCAACATGGATTCGCCCTTGACCGTGACCAGGAAGGTGCTGCCCGGTCGCGGCGCGAGCCTGGCGTTGAGGTCCACGTCGTCTTCCTTGAGGTCGTCCGCCGCCACCGGCGAGCCGGCCGGCACGCTGTTGGCGAACAGCGGCAGCGACAACTCGCTGAGCTGACGCGCCAGGGTGCGTACATCGTCGGCGTGGGCGCTGTTGGCGGTACGCCAGCTGCGGTAATCGCGCAGCCAGTCTTCCAGCACCGGCTTCAGCGGTTCCGGCACGCGGAGGGCGACGGTCTTGTCGCCGCCGTAGCTGGACTTGCGGCCAGCGCCGCTGCGTTTGCCTCCGTGGCTCATGGCTAATCCTCTGTAATGCAAGCAGATTTGATTGTGTACATTATCAAACTCCAGGGCAAGTTTTTTTTGAGGGCAGCAATCCGCGGGCGTAAAAAAACCCGCTGGCGCGGGCGGGTTTCGGCGGAGGGGCGCTGCTTCAGAGTTGATAGAAGCAGCGGGCGCAAACCGCGCGGTAGCGGGCGTTGCCGCCGATTTCCACTTGCGGGCCTTCCTTGACGCGATGGCCGTCGGCATCGATGCGGATGTGCATGGTGGCTTTTTTGCCACATTCGCAAATGGTCTTGATCTCTTCGATCTCGTCGGCCAGCGCCAGCAGCATGCCGGAGCCTACGAAGGGGTCGCCGCGGAAGTCGGTGCGCAGGCCGAAGCAGATCACCGGGATGTTGCGGGTATGGGCCAGTTCATGCAACTGGTGCACCTGCTCCGGGGTGATGAACTGGGCTTCGTCGATCAGGATGCAGGCGGTCTGGCCGAAATCCTCGGCCAGGAAGTTCAGCTCCGGCGAGAAGGTGCGGGCGTCGCGCTGCAGATTGAGGCGCGAGGTGATCTTGCCGAAGCCGTAGCGGTCGTCCATCGCGCTGGTGAACAGCGCCACGGTCTTGCCCATGGATTCGTAGTTGTTGGCGATCTGCAGCAGCTGGGTGCTCTTGCCGCTGTTCATCGCGGCGTAGCGGAAAAAGAGTTTTGCCATCGATGGGTTCTCGCTGGGGCTTAGGGCCTGTTTACGATCTCGCGAGCTAAGGGGAGACAAGGCGAAAACGGTTGAAGAAGCGGAGTGTACAAGAGGTACATGAGCATTCTGAAGCCGTACTCACCGTGTAACGCTCCACGACGCGCAGTAGATCGTAAATAGGTTCTTTAAAGGTCGCCGCCGGTTTCCAGCACATAGCTGGCGCCGGCGTCCTGCGCCAGATGACGGGCGAGGTAGGGCAGCACTTCGCGCAGCGTCTGCGGCAGCGTCCATGGCGCGTTGAGGATGAACATGCCGCTGCCGTGCATGCCGAAGCCGTCGCTGGACGGCTTTTGCACGTGCAATTCGGCGCGCAGCCAGTTCTTGGCGCCCAGCTTCTTCATTTCCTTGGGTAGTTCCTTCATCTCGGCGCGCTGCAGGCAGGGGTACCAGACCGCGTAGACGCCGGTGGCGAAGCGCTTCAGGCTTTCCTTCAGCGCGGTGATCACGTGTTGGTAATCGCGCTTGTCCTCGTAGGGTGGATCGATCAGCACCAGCGCGCGGCGCGGCGGCGGCGGCAGGATCGCCTTGATCGCCTCGAAGCCGTTGGCTTGCTGGATTTGCACGCGGCGGCCGGCGTCGGCGAAGGTGTCGGCCAGCAGTTGGTGGTCGGTGGGGTGCAGCTCGAACAGGCGTAGCTTGTCGCTGGCCGGCATCACTTCCGCCGCGCACCACGGCGAGCCGGGGTAGAGCTTGAGTTCGCCGTCGGCGTTCAAGCTGCGCACCACTTCGACGTAGTTGGCGACGGCTTCCGGCAGGTCGTCGCGCTGCCACAGGCGGGCGATGCCGGATTCGAATTCGGCGTTCTTGGTGGCATAGCCTTCCACCAGCGAATAGGCGCCGGCGCCGGCATGGGTGTCGATATACCAGTAGGGCTTGGCTTTCTGGCCCAGGTAGTTCAGGAGTTCGATCTGGATCAGATGCTTGAGCACGTCGGCGTGGTTGCCGGCGTGGAAGGCGTGGCGGTAACTGAGCATGGCTGCGGGGTATGGCGTTTGTCAGCTGCGAATTGTACCGGATTCGGCGTGGCCGCGCAGCGCGTCCTCCAGCGCGGCGCGCCAGCCCAGTTGTTCCACCAGCCGCATGAAGTCGTCGGCCGGCGGCGCTTGCAGCAAGAGCGGCTGGCCGCTGTCCGGCAGGCTCAGCCGCATCGCGACGCAGGCCAGCAGCAGGCGTTGGCTGCCGAAATGCTCGGTGAACATGCGATTGTGGCGGCCCTTGCCGTGGGTGGCGTCGCCGATGATGGGGTGGGCGATGTGCTTGAGGTGGCGGCGCAGCTGGTGGCGACGGCCGGTGTGCGGTGTCAGCTCCAGTAGGCTGTAGCGGCTGCTGGGGTAGCGGTCGACCGCGATCGGCAGCTCGATGCGCGCCAGCGTGCGGTAGTCGGTGACGGCGGCCTGCGGCGTGGTGTCCACGGTTTCGCCTATCCATTCCAGGTCGTCCGGGCGGCGGCTCAGCGGGTAATCGATGCGGCCGGCGTCATCGCTGTGGCCGCGGACCACGGCGATATAGCGCTTGTCCACCTGCTGGCGTTCGAACTGCCAGCTCATTTCGCGACACATATCCTTGTCCAGCGCGAACAACAGCACGCCGGAAGTGCCCTTGTCCAGCCGGTGCACCGGGTAGACCCGCTGGCCGATCTGGTCGCGCAGCAACTGCACGGCAAAGCGGGTTTCGTTGCGGTCCAGCGCGGTGCGGTGCACCAGCAGGCCGGAGGGCTTGTGGATGGCGATCAGCCGGTCGTCGCGGTAAAGAATCGGCAGCATGGGGCGGCTTGAAACGGATGGGGAAGGCCGGCATTGTAGGCGCTGCCGGCCGGCTTTGGAAGGCTGCCCCGGCAGCGGGGAATGCTCTTGGGGTGTAATTTTATGTCTTACGCTTCGATTACGTAAAAACCACAGCATTTTGACATGCTGTTGGCGTTTCTCCGCGGGGCTCGCGGCTTTGTCGGCATTTGTTGCGACATGATATTTCAAAGTAGAGAGGAAGTTGTTTACAGTCCATGGGTGCGTCATTACAATTCGCCGCGCTCAAACAAGAATGACAGGGCGGCGTCCATGCCGGTATCGACCCGTTTGCACCGGGGCGCGGCGGGACCGCATCTGCGCAACTGAATATGTAGTCGCGACGCTACATGACGCGAGGTTGGCAGGCGCCTTGCTTCGCTGCACGGCACGGGAACCACAGGGGGTGATCGGCGTGCGGGTTGACCAACAAACTCCATAGAGTCATAGAGATGAAAATCCAGCTGAAACGAATGAGCTTTGCCGTAGCGGCCGCGGTGTTGTCCACTTCCGCCTTCGCCAAAGAATTCTCGCCCGCCGTGGTCTACGACATGGCCGGCAAGTTTGACAAGAGCTTCAACGAGTCCGCGTACAACGGCGCCGAGCGTTTCAAGAAGGAATTCAAGATCAACTACCGCGACGGCCAGATCGCGTCCGAAGCGCAAAAAGAACAGCTGCTGCGCAATATGGCGCGCCGTGACGCCGACATCGTGGTGGCGATCGGCTTCTCCTTCACCCAGGCGGTGGAAACCGTGGCCAAGGAGTTCCCCAAGGTCAAGTTCACTCTGATCGACGCGGTGGCCAAAGGTTCCAATGTGCAGAGCATCGTGTTCAAGGAACAAGAAGGCGCCTTCCTGACCGGCGTGGCCGCCGCGATGGCTTCCAAGAGCGGCAAGGTGGGCTTTGTCGGCGGCATGGACGTGCCGCTGATCCGCGCCTTCGGCTGTGGCTATGTGCAGGGCGTCAAGTTCACCAACAAGAACGCCAGCGTGATCCAGAACATGACCGGCACCACCCCGCAGGCCTTTAACGACCCGGCGCGCGGCACTGAGCTGGCCAAGAGCCAGTTCGACCGCGGCGTGGACGTGGTGTTCGCCGCCGCCGGCGGCACCGGCCTGGGCGTGCTGCAAGCCGCCAAGGCCGCCGGCAAGTACTCCATCGGCGTGGACAGCAACCAGAACCACCTGTACCCCGGCTCGGTGCTGACCTCCATGGTCAAGCGCGTGGACGTGGCGGTGTTCAACACCTTCAAGGACGCCAAGAACGGCTCCTGGAAGCCGGAAGTCAAGGTGCTGGGCCTGAAGGACGCCGGCGTGGATTGGGCGCTGGACGCCAACAACCGCAAGGTGATCACTCCGGCGATGGAGAAGAAGATCAACGCGGCCAAGGCTGACATCATCGGCGGCAAGATCAAGGTGGTGGATTACCGCACCAACAACAGCTGCCCGGTGCAATAAGCCGAGCGGAGTTTTCCCTGATCCGTTTCGGGGAGGCAGGCACGATGCATTCCATCGTGCCTGTTTGTTCATGCCGGAACGGAGTCAGGCTGGCCCTAACCAGGGAACAAGAACAAGCATGACCGAGTTTGCCATTGAGCTGGCGGGCATCAACAAGAGTTTTGGTGCCGTCAAAGCCAACCGTGACGTTACGATGAAAATCGCCAAGGGCACCGTCCATGGCGTTATCGGCGAGAACGGCGCCGGTAAATCCACGTTGATGAGCATTCTGTATGGCTATTACCAGGCCGACAGCGGCTCCATCCGGGTGAACGGTAAGGAAGCGCCTATCCGCAACAGCCAGGAAGCGATCGAGCTGGGGATAGGCATGGTGCATCAGCATTTCATGCTGGTGGACACCTTTACCGTGCTGGAAAACATCGTGCTGGGCGCCGAAGGCGGCCTGGTGCTGAAGAAGGGGCTGGACGAGGCCCGCGAGCATCTGAAAGAGCTCAACCGCAATTACTCGCTGGAGGTGGACCCGGACGCGCTGGTGGGCGATCTGGGCGTGGGCCTGCAGCAAAGGGTGGAAATCCTCAAGGCGCTGTACCGCGGCGCCGATGTGTTGATTCTGGACGAGCCCACCGCGGTGCTGACGCCGCAGGAAGCCGACCACCTGTTCCACATCCTGCGTTCGCTGAAGGCGCAGGGCAAGACCGTGATCCTGATCACCCACAAGCTGCGCGAGGTGATGGACATCACCGACGGCGTCAGCGTGATGCGCGCCGGCACCGTGGTGGCCAATGTCGCCACCTGCGACGTGGACAAGGAAAAGCTGGCCGACCTGATGGTGGGCCGCAAGGTCAGCCTGAAGGTGGACAAGGCCGAGCGCGAGCCGGGCGCGGCGGTGCTCAGCGTCAAGAATCTGTGCCTGACCGACGCGCGTGCGGTCAAGCTGCTGGACCAGCTGAATTTCGAAGTGCGCGCCGGGGAGATCGTCGGCATCGCCGGCGTGTCCGGCAACGGCCAGTCCGAGCTGTTGGAAGTCTTGGCCGGCATGCGCGAGCCCAATGCCGGCGAGATGGTCTACAAGGGCGAGGATCTGCTGCGCCGCCGTTGCGGCGGCCAGCCGCGCGCCGCGCTCTACCGCAAGCTGGGCATTGCCCACGTGCCGGAAGACCGCTCGCGCGAGGGCCTGGTCAAGGCCTTCTCCAGCTATGAAAACGCCATTCTCGGCTATCACGGCGAAGCCGGCCTGGGCCGTGGCCCGTGGTATTCGCGCAAGCGGCTGCTGGCGCGTACCCGCGACTTCATCCAGCAATTCGACATCCGTCCGGGCAACCCGCTGCTGCGCGTGGGCCTGCTTTCCGGCGGCAATCAGCAGAAAGTGGTGCTGGCGCGGGAAATCCACGCCAATCCGGACCTGCTGCTGATCGGCCAGCCGACGCGCGGCGTCGACATCGGCGCGATCGAATTCATTCACAAGCGGCTGGTGGAACTGCGCGACGAGGGCAAGGCCATTTTGCTGGTCTCGGTTGAACTAGAAGAAATCCTGGCGCTGGCCGACCGCATCCTGGTCATGGCCGGCGGACAGATCACCGGCGAAGTGGCGGCCAAGGACGCCGACACCATTTCGCTGGGCCTGCTGATGGGAGGGCACAAGCATTGAAATTCGGACAACCTTCCACCTTGCCGCGCTGGGCGCAGCTGACGGTGCTGCCGGCGCTTAATCTGATGGCGGCGCTGCTGGTGACCGGTCTGGTCACTTGGCTGATAGGCGAAGACCCTTGGGAATGCCTGAAGCTGCTGATCAACGGCGCCTTCGGCTACGGCGAGGGCATAGGCTACACCCTGTTCTACACCACCGGCTTCATCTTCACCGGCCTGGCGGTGGCCACCGCCTTCCACGCCGGCCTGTTCAATATCGGCGGCGAAGGCCAGACTTATCTGGCCGGCCTGGGCGTCACCCTGGTGGTGCTGGGCTTCGACCACAGCCTGCCGCCGGCGGTGCTGGTGCCGCTGGCCATTCTGGCGGCAATGGGCTTCGGCGCGGCCTGGGCCTTTGTGCCGGGCTGGCTGCAGGCCAAGCGGGGCAGCCACATCGTGGTGACCACCATCATGTTCAACTTCATCGCTTACTCCTTGATGTTGTACCTGATCAGCCATCACTTGATCGAGGCCGGCTCGCAGAACCCGACCACGCGCGAATTCGGCCAGGCGGCGTGGATTCCCGCCATCCATGAAGTGGCGGCGCGTTTCGGCGTGGAAATTCCCACCTCGCCGCTGAACCTGACCTTCGTGATGTCCTTGCTGGCCGCCGCGCTGTTCTATCTGGTGGTGTGGCATAGCCGCTGGGGCTTCGAGCTGCGCACCGTGGGCACTAGCGAACCGGCCGCCCGCTACGCCGGCATGAGCGTCAGCCGCGTCATCATCATCGCCATGTGCGTGTCCGGCGCGCTGTCCGGCCTGGCCGCGGTCAACGAACTGATGGGTTCCGCCCACCGCATGAACGTGATGTTCACCAATGGCGTCGGCTTCGTCGGTATTGCCGTGGCGCTGATGGGGCGTAATCACCCGGTGGGCATCATCCTGTCCGCGCTGCTGTTCGGCGCGCTGACCCAGGGCGGCTCAGATCTGTCCTTCGAGAAGCCGATGATCACCCGCGAGATGATCATCTTCATCCAGGGCCTGATCATCCTGTTCTGCGGCGCGCTGGAAAACCTGTTCGAGCCGTTCATCGCCGGCCTGTTCAAGCGCAAGGACGACAAATAATGGAAATCTTCTTCAGCCTGCTCGATTCCACGCTGCGCGTGGCCACGCCGCTGATCCTGGCCGCGATGGCCGGCATGTTCTCCGAGCGCTCCGGCGTGGTCGACATCAGCCTGGAAGGCAAGATGCTGGTGGCGGCCTTCGCCGCCGCCGCCGCGGCCTTCACCACTCAGAACCCGTGGATAGGCATGGCCTGCGGCATCGCCGCCTCGGTGGCGATGGCGATGATCCATGCTTTCGTGTCGGTCACCTACAACGGCAACCAGCTGATTTCCGGCATGGCGCTCAACACCGTCGCCTCCGGCATCACCCCGGTGCTGGGCCTGGCCTGGTTCCAGCAGGGCGGCAACACCCCGCAGCTGCCGGACGAGGGCCGTTTCCACGAGATCGTGCTGCCGTTCGCCCATGAGCTGCGCGATGTGCCGCTGCTGGGCCAGCTGTACAGCAAGCTGCTGTCCGGCCACAGCATTCTGGTGTATCTGACTCTGTTCCTGATCGTGCCGCTGGTGACCTGGGTGCTGTACAAGAGCCGCTTCGGTCTGCGTCTGCGCGCGGTGGGCGAGAACCCGCACGCGGCGGACACCGCCGGCATCTCGGTGGCCAAGGTGCGCTACACCGCCTTGTTCTGGGGTGGCGTGCTGTGCGGCATCGCCGGCACCTATCTGTCGGTGTACCAGACCGGCAGCTTCATCAAGGAAATGACGGCGGGCAAGGGCTTTCTGGCGCTGGCCGCGCTGATCTTCGGCAAATGGAAGCCGCTGCCGGCGGTGCTGGGCTGCTTGGTGTTCGCGTTTGCCGACGCCATTCAGATCCGCCTGGAAGGCGTGGCGCTGCCGGGCATCGGTCAGATCCCGTCGCAAGCCATCGCGGTGATCCCCTATGTGCTGACCGTGCTGCTGCTGGCGGGCTTCGTCGGCCGCGCGGTGGCGCCCAAGGCGATAGGCATTCCCTTCGTCAAGAGCCGTTAAACCAACGATAAACCGGCTTTTCAGTCAGGTTAAAACCGCCAGCGGGCTTTGCCCCTGGCGGTTTTTTGTTATATATCCCATGCAGGGAACCTTGAGGGACTTCTCCATTCATAATGATTCTTAATATCGTCTGTCGTTGCGCCTAAGCAAACTCGTTCAAAAAATTTGAATTTATCGCGCTAATAATTTCGCTATCAGCGCATTGGGCGCTCTTTTATGATTCAACGGTATGACAGGCGCGGCTTTGCCGCCGATACGGAATAAGGAACTCGATGCAACGATACAGCCCCACTCAAATCGCCTTGCACTGGCTGATCGCCGTGCTGATCGTCGCCGCCCTGATCATGGGCTGGTATTTCAACAGCATGCAGATCACCTCGCCGGCCAGCTTCAAGCTGAAAGCGTCCATGATCGCCTGGCACAAATGGGTGGGCATCAGCGTGCTCGCGCTGGCCGTGCTGCGCCTGATCTGGCGCGCGCGCCGCGGCGCGCCGGCGCCGCTGCCGGGACAGCCGGCCTGGCAGCTCAAGGCCGCCGGCCTGATTCACCTGCTGCTATACGCGCTGATGCTGGCCATGCCGCTGGTGGGCTGGCTGATGAGCTCGGCCAAGGGCTATCCGGTGGTGTGGTTCAACCTGGTGCAACTGCCGGACCTGGTGGACAAGAACGAGGCGCTGGGCCATGTATTGGGCTGGAGCCATGCGCTGATGGCCTACGCCATCGTCGCCATCGTCGGTCTGCACGCGCTGGCGGCTCTGAAGCATCATTTCATCGATCGCGACGCCACGCTGGCGCGGATGCTGCCATCCTGTCGCAAAGGAGATACTCAAGCATGAAATTTCTGACTTCACTCGCATTGAGCGCCGCCGTGGCGCTGACGATGGCGCCGGCCCAGGCCGCGCAAACGCTGAACGCCGCCAAGAGCACGCTGGGCTTCAGCTTCAAGCAAATGAATGTGCCGACCGAGGGCCGCTTCAAGAGCTTCGCCGCCAACGTCAGTTTCGACCCGGCCAAGCCTGAGGCCACCAAGGCGGTGTTCACCGTGGACTTGGGCAGCGTGGACGTGGGTAGCGCCGACGGCAATACCACGGTGCGCGGCGCGTCCTTCTTCAATATCGCGAGCTTGCCCAAGGCCAGCTTCACCGCCAAATCGGTGAAGGCGCTGGGCGGCGGCAAATTCGAAACCCGCGGCACGCTCAGCCTGAAGGGCATCAGCCGCGAAGTGGTGTCCCAGTTCACCGCCAGCAGCGCCGGCGGTGAAACCACGCTGCAAGGCAGCTTCCCCGTGCAGCGCCTGCAGTTCAAGGTGGGCGATGGCGCTTGGGATGATACCGAGGCGATTGCCGACCTGGTGACCGTCAAATATAAATTCGTTCTGACCGGCAAGTGATCTTGCCATTCTTTCCCTGGAGAAAATCGACGTGACGACCAAGATCAAGACCCTGTTTGCCGCCGTGATGACGTTGGGCGTGCTGGGCAGCGCGCAAGCCGCCCCGGTTACTTACGAAGTGGATAGCTCGCATACCCATGCCGGCTACTCGCTGAGCCATCTGGGCTTCTCCACGCTGAGCGGCCGTTTCAACGACACCAAGGGCACCGTGGTGCTGGACCAGGCCAAGAAAGCCGGCTCGGTGGACATCGTGATCAAGACCGCCAGCCATGACAGCGGCTGGGCGGCGCGCGACAAGCACATCGCCAGCCCGGACTTCCTGGACGTTGAAAAATACCCGACCATCACGTTCAAATCCGATAAGTTCACCTTCAATGGCGACAAGCTGGCGGCGGTGGACGGCCAACTGAGCTTGCATGGCGTGACCAAGCCGGTGACGCTGACCGTGACCAACTTCAAGTGCGTGGACTCCCACCCGATGGCCAAGAAGCCGTGGTGCGGCGCGGATGCCACCGCCACCATCAAGCGCAGCGAGTTTGGCGTGGGCGCCTATGTGCCGGCGGTGGGTGATGACCTGCAGCTGACCATCGCCATTGAGGCAGGCAAGAAGTAAGAAGCTGTCCTAAGAACCTGTTCAATGTCTGCTGAGCGTCGGCGATACGGCGTTGAAACTCGCTTCGAAATGCTCATGTACCACGTGTACATTCCGCTTTCTCAGCGACTTTCGCCTTGTCTCGCTCTAGCCAGCGAGACTTTGAACAGGCGCTAAGCTCGATGGATAGAGCGCCGATGCGCTGTCCGGCATCAAAAAACCCGAGTCGAAAGACTCGGGTTTTTTCATCGCTGCCGTGGCGCGGCGGCTCAGGTCATGCCCAGCACGATGGGCGCCAACCAATCGGCCAGCCACATCACCAGCAGGGGACTGATCAGCGTCATGCCGGCGAACACCGGCCACGGCAGACGCGCCTCCGGCTGATGGCGCATCACGTACAGCAGGGTGCGGTAGCCCAGATAGCTGACCACGACGATCAAGGGCGGCGCCATCAAGTAGGACAGCAGCGGCCGCCAGTCCAGCACGCGGGAAAAGGCGACGATGCCCAGGTGCAGGCTGAGCTGGCTGGCCATCAGCGCCGCCAGTTGCGGCTGGCGTTCGGGAAAGGCCAGGCCAAGCCGGCTGACCCGCAGGCTGCTGGCCGACCACAGCACGGCGGCGATGCCGAGCCAGGCATAGGCGTAACAGAAGGGCAGCAACACCGGCGACAACGCGGTGAGGAACACATCCTTGCGGAAGGCCAGCGCCAGGATGAAGAAGGACGCCGCGAAACAGGCCTGGGCGATGCCATCACGGCTGGCGATCAGTCGCCACAGGATGTGCAGATAGAACAGCGCGATCAGCGCCAGCAGAAACCAACCGGTGGGCGTCGCCGTCATTGCGCCTCCAGGACGCGGATCAGCGCCACGGACACCTGCTCGCCGATTTGGGCCAGGTAATGGGTGTGCATGTCGAAAGTGAAGCGCTGGGCGTCATCGGACGCCAGCGCCAGCAGGCCGATGGTCTGCCCGGTGGCGTCGCGCAGCGCCAGCTGGGCGAAGGATTGCAGCACCGGCGTGGCGGGGAACCAGGCCAGCACATCATCGTTGACGTAGGGGCCGCAATAGGGCGCGGACAGATTGCGCGCCAGCGCGGCCACCTCGTTGCGGGCATCGTAAACCGCGCCGGCGGACTCCGCCGCCGGGTGCCACAGCCGCAGCGCGATGCGCTCCAGCTTGAAATGCTCGACAAAGCAGGCTGGCAGCGCGTTCAGCACATCCTGCAGGCTGCGGCAGGCCTGCAGGCTCAGCGCCAGTTGGTGGGCATTGGCGATGATGCGGTCGTTGGCCTCGCTATGGCGCACCAATTGCTGCAAACGCGACTCCAGCTGACGATTGCGGTCCTTCAGATCCAGCAACTGGCGCTCGGCCAGCGAGACCACCACGCGGTCCTGTGGCGCGCCGCCGGGCTTCAGGCCTAGCCGCTCGGCATGGTGGGCGAGAAAGTCCGGATGTTGGTCCAAAAACGCCAGCACATCGTCTGTCTGCATGATTCATAACCCCTTAATACAACGCTGTTGTTGTCGCGCGCGGCGCCGGCGGCAAACCGGCGGCGGCATTCAAATATCGATCTCGCCCTGAAACACGGTGACGGCGGGTCCGGTCATGGTGACGGCGGCGTCGTCGGCCGGCCACTCCACCGTCAGCTCGCCGCCGCGGGTATGCACCCGCACGCGCCGCTCCAGCAGACCGCGACGGATGCCGGCCACCACCGCCGCGCAGGCGCCGGTGCCGCAGGCCAGCGTTTCGCCGGCGCCGCGCTCGAACACGCGCAAGCGAATCTCATCGCGCGCCACTACCTGCATGAAGCCGGCGTTGACCCGCTGTGGAAAGCGCGGGTGGTTTTCAATCGCCGCGCCCAACTGCGTCACCGGCGCCAGGGCTACATCTGCGACTACCTGCACCGCGTGGGGGTTCCCCATCGACACCACACTGATGGACAAGATGGCGTCCCCGACTTGTAAATCGTCGCATATCGCCTCGGATTCGGCCTGAAACGGAATTTCGGCCGGGGCGAAGCGCGGCCGACCCATGTCCACTCGCGCTTGGCCGTCACCCAGGTATTCGGGCGCGATCACGCCCTTGGCGGTTTCCACCAGGATGCGGGATTTGGAAGTCAGGCCGCGGTCGGACACGAACTTGGCGAAGCAGCGCGCGCCATTGCCGCATTGCTCCACCTCGCCGCCGTCGTTGTTGAAGATGCGGTAGCGGAAATCATGGCCGGCGGCTTGCGCGGCCTCCACCAGCAGCAATTGATCGAAGCCGATGCCGAAGTGGCGGTCGCCCAGCTGGCGGATGCACTCGGCGCTAAGGGAGACGGTTTGACGGACGCCATCGACAACCATGAAGTCGTTGCCGAGGCCGTGCATTTTGGTGAAGTGCAATTTCATCGGAGCGCGCCTGATCCTGCGTGAATGGGCGGCCCCGTGACGGGCCGCCAATAATAGGGCAGGTTAGCACAGAGGCGTAGATAGAGGTACCGGCGGCGCGCGCCGCCGCGCTCAAACGCTGGCCAGCGGCTTGCTGGACGGCGAGGCGGGCGCGGCGTAGGCCTGCAGCGCCGCGCCGGCGGCGGATGGCGTCATCGGCTGTTCGGCGGTGGCCGCCTGCTGGGCCACGTCCTGCGCGCCGCTGGCGGCGGCCTGGCCGACATCGTCGATCAACGAACCGGACGAGGCCGGCGCCGCCTCCTGCCCGGTGGCCAGCTTGAGCGTGTCCTCGGCGGCGTCGCCGGGTTGGCTCAGCTTGAGCTGCATCTGCATCAGCAGCAGGCGGACCAGGGTTGCCATGTCCAGCCGCGGCCGGCTGGTTGGCGCCGGCTGCTGCTCCGGCTCGGGGGCGGCTGGCGCGGCAGCAGGGGTGAAGGCCGCCTCTTCGGCCGATGTGGCGGTTTGCGCGCGCGCGGGCGGCGGGAAGGGGGCGGAGTGAATTTTCATATCGGTTGGCGCCTGCAAGAGTAAATGAAACAGGCCCGGCGCAAGGCCGGGCCTGGGGGCATGGTGGGGTTCAGCCAGTGGTGGTCTGGCTACTGCTGCTGCCACTGCTGCCGGTGGCGCTATTGGCCTGGTAGGCGTTGAGCGCCGCCTGCACCTGGCCGCCGCCATGATGGTGATGATGGTGGTGGGCCGGCTGGCTCTGTTGCGAGCTGGTCTGCAAATCCTGCTGTAGTTGCTGGTAATCCTGCTGCGCCTGGCTCAGATTGCTGCTGCTCAGATCCTGGCCCAGATTATTGAACAGCGTGGCGGGCGAAGTGGCCGCGCTATTGCCGGTCAGCGCGCTCAGCGCGTCGTCGGCATCGCTGTCGCTGGAGCCGCCGAAGCTGCTCATCTGCAGCTGGCTCAGCATCTGATTGAACAGCAGGGTCACATTGTTGCCGGCGCTGGCTGAACTGGCGCCGGAGCTGCTGGCGACGCTGCCGTCGGTCTGCATGGAGTTGATCAGGCTGGCGAAATCCTGGGTGCCGCCGCTGCTCGCGCCGGTGGCGCTGACCGTGCCCGCCGTGCTGGCGGCGCTACTGGCCGCGACCGCGTTGGGCGAGCTGGACTGCAGGCTGGACAACGCTTGCTGGGCGCCGCTGAGGTTGCCCTGTTGCACATCGTTGATCATGGTCTGGAAATCCTGGCGGCGCTGCTGGTGAATGGCCCGGCGCTGTTGCCAGGCATTGCTGCCGCCGTCGATGCTGCTAGTGTTGCTGACTGACATGGATGATCTCCCGCAAAGTCATGATGGAGTGTCGGTCGTGAGCTTCACGGAGCAGCTCAACTCCCATTCGCTGCCCTGGTTTCGACGTTTGCCGGTATTGGCGGCAATCCATGCCGCCTTGGCGGAGGGAATTGCCGCGCTGCGGCGAGTTTGGCCAGTTATTGCGTCAAAACAAGGGTTTGGCCAATGCTTAGATGCAAGCGCCGTGCCAGCGGGCCGGGGGGATTCTGTTAATTTCCATTAGGACTGCCGTTGGGGTGGAATGGTCTTGGTATAAACAAGACAGCCCACCGCCACCGGAATGCCGCCATGCGCTTCGCCATCACTCTGTCCGACCGTTTCAAGCCCGTGCTGGATGTGTTTCTGCACGCAGGCTGGCAGCCGCTCAAACTGTTCTGCACGCCGGTGGACCACCGCATGCATCACCACAAGGAATCGCTGGCGACGGCGGAGCGGCTGGGCGTGCCGGTGCAACTGTCGCGGATGCGCGAGCGCGATCTGTTGGAACTGGCCGAGCAAGGCTGCGAAGCGTTGCTGGTGGCCAGTTACAACTGGCGGGTGCCGGATTGGGAGCCTTATCTGAGCTACGCGGTCAACTTCCACCCCTCGCCGCTGCCGGTGGGGCGCGGCCCTTATCCGCAGGTGCGCGCCTTGCTGGACGGGCATCGGCAATGGGGTTGCAGCTGCCACCGGCTGAGCCGGGAGTTCGATGCCGGCGAGGTGCTGGCGCAGGAGCGCTTCGCGTTGCAGCCGGACGAAAGCCACGAATCGCTGGACGTGAAGCTGCAACTGGCGCTGTACCGGCTGGCGGGGCGGGTGGCCGGCGATTTCGCCGCGCTGTGGGAGCAGGCGCAGCCGCAAGGCGAGGGCGGCAGCTACTGGCCGCTGTGGCGCGATGAAGACCGGATGCTGAATTTCAATCAGCCGGTGGCCGACATCATGCGCCGGGTGCGGGCCTTCGGCGATTTCGAATGCATGGCCATGGTCAACGGTGTCATCGTGCATGTGCACCGCGCGCAGGCCTGGCGCGAAATACACGGCCATCAACCCGGTGCACTGATCCTGTCCAATGCGCTGAGCCTGCTGGTGGCCGCCGCCGACGGCATGGTGCTGATCAGCGAGTGGAGCTTGAATCCGGCCGGCGGCGTCAGTGGTCGGCTGCGCGGGTAAGCCGCGCTGTTAAAAAGATCAGCATTGCCAGACTGTGCTGACTTGGGCGATGTGCTAGCGGATGCTAAGCTGTGCCTGCTTTACTTAATAATTTAATTTTATGAGTTGAGCGCCGGGTGATGCTAACCGTGCAGCGCTTGGTGTTTCCTGGCATGAGGCGGCCAGCCGCCTGAACGTGAAAATCCACCGGAGAAAGATCATGCTCTCGTACTCCCGTAGAAATTTCGCCTTAATGCTTGGTGGTATGTCTTTGTCCCACTGGGTGCCGGCAAGCACATTAGAGTCTTCACCTATTTCCGTGCAGTCTGGCCGGTCTTTGCCCATCGCGGTGCAACGTTTCCATGAGCGCTTCATGCGGCGCGCCATCAAGGTTTCTGCGAAGAATCCGGCTTATCCCTTTGGTGCCGTGATCGTGAATACCAGCACTGGCGAGGTGCTGGCGGAAGGAGTGAATACAGACTCTAAAAATCCCACATGGCATGGCGAAATCGATGCAATCAATGCGTACATTGATAAGCATGGCAATACCGGATGGTCGAATGTCACGCTTTACTCAACGGGGGAGCCTTGCGCCATGTGCATGGCTGCCATCGTATGGACTGGCATCAGCAGGGTGGTTTGGGCTAGTTCAATTCAAGCTATTCGGAATGCGGGCATCGGACAAATTGATATTCCCGCGGTTGAGGTGGCGGAAAGGGCAAGAGAGTTTTATCGGCCCAAGGCGTTGATAGGAGGGGTACTGGCCGATCAAACCGATCTCATCTTCCGCAATAGGAAAAAGTAAATCCGATGGACTCTAAAAACCCATAGCCGCTGCCGGGGAGATACCGACAGCGGCTTGTTGTTTGTAAGAACCTGTTTACGATCTTTTTGTAAGCGATAATGGGCTAGTGAAGAGAAAAT